>CANKWX010000008.1 GCA_947487165.1 Burkholderiales bacterium | reverse complement strand
GCCCAGATCATGAAGATGTGCATTGCCGATTTCGAGGCGGTGGCCACCATGACCCAGATCCGGGCTCAGATCCGGCGAATCATTCAGAAGGGGCATGAGCGTTTCGAGACACGGCACCGGCATCTCGACGGCCACTGGGTGGAGCTCGAGATAACAGTCACCGGTGTCGATAACCGCTACCTGGTGGCCTTCCTGCGCGACATCAGTGAACGCAAATCCGCACACGCAGCGTTGCGTGAGGCCACGCAACAGGCCGAGCGGGCCAATCGGGCCAAGAGCGAATTTCTGGCCAATATGAGTCACGAAATTCGTACGCCGATGAATGGCGTGCTGGGACTGACGGAGGTTGTCCTCGATTCATCGCTCGAACCTCAGCAGCGCGAGCACCTCGAGTTGGTCAAGAGCTCGGCGGTGTCGCTGCTGGTCATCCTGAACGACATTCTGGATCTGTCGAAAATCGATGCCGGCAAGCTGGGCATCGAAGAAGTGCCCTATTCACCTGCCGGCGTGATGCAGGACGTCACCAAGGCGCTTCGGGCCCGTGCCCAGACCAAAGGGCTGTCACTGCATTGCGAAATTGAGCCGTCGGTGCCCGACAAAGTCCTGGGTGATCCGGTGCGTCTGCGCCAGATCCTCCTGAACCTCTGCGACAACGCGATCAAGTTCACCGAAAAAGGCTCGGTCCGGGTCCAGGCGTGCGCTCAACACACCGATTCCGCGAGCATCGAGCTCATGGTCCGTGTTCGTGACACAGGCATCGGTATTCCGGCAGAAAAGCAGGAGCTCATCTTCCAGGCCTTCAGCCAGGCGGATACCTCGATCACTCGCAAATACGGCGGAACTGGCCTGGGTCTGACCATCTGCGCAAGCCTGGCTGCTTTGATGGGCGGACGCATCTGGCTCGAAAACGAAACCGGACAGGGCAGCTGCTTTTGCTTCACGGTGCAGGTGAAGGTCGAGTCAGCCGGGCAAGCGGCCTTGCTGGACAGGCCGCCTGACCCGATCCGATCGCCGACTGCCGACGATGCGATTCAAGGGTCTCTTGCGACCGAACGCCCATTGCAGGTCCTGCTGGCAGAAGACAATCCGCTCAACCAGCGCCTGGCAATCCTGCTGCTCGAACGCTGGGGCCATAAGGTCACACTGGCGCAGGACGGCCTTGAAGCGGTTGCACTTTTCGGTCAGCGCGACTGGGACCTGGTCCTGATGGACATGCAAATGCCCAATATGGACGGCGTTTCAGCCACCAGGGCAATTCGGGCGACAGGGGCCGCGGGTCATCACACTCCCATTGTCGCCATGACCGCCAACGCGATGGATGCCGACCGCGAGCGATGCGTTGCAGCAGGCATGGATGCTTTCCTGACCAAACCCTTCGAAACCGAACGATTCAGGGCCGTGGTCAATCAGATGGCCAGCGGCCGGCCACTCGTGAAGGCAGGCCCCCTGCCACCGCTGGTTGGCGACCTGCAGCCCGACTAAGTCCGAGCCAGCGCCGTCTCTGCCAGCCTGACCCAGTAGGCTGCCCCGGTCGGCAAGATGGCATCGTTGAAGTCATAGCCCGGGTTATGCACCATGCAGCCGCCGACGCTGCCATTGCCGTTGCCGATCCAGACATAAGCACCGGGGCGAGCGCGCAGCATCCAGGCAAAATCTTCAGAGCCCATGGCCGGGAGCGGATTGTCGTTGACTGCATCAGCACCAAGCAGTTCACGCGCCACACGCAGGCACAGTGCTGCTTCTTCGGGATGGTTGACGGTCGGCGGATAGCGGCGCTCATAGCGCACCGAGATGCTCGCGCCATGCGAAGCCGCCGTGCCCTCGCACAACTGGCGAATGCGCTCCTCGATCTGGCCCTGGACCGCCTCGCTGAAGGCGCGCACCGTGCCACCGATGACTGCCTCATTGGGAATGATGTTCCAGGCCGTGCCGGAATGAAATTTCGTGACCGACACCACCGCAGGCTCGAGCGGATCGAGATTGCGACTGACGATGGTCTGCAGCTTTTGCACCAGCTCGGCACCGGTGGTGATCGGATCGATGCCCCGATGCGGCATCGCGCCGTGCGCGCCGCGCCCGGTGATCGTGATCTCGAAGATGTCATAGGACGCCATCATCGGGCCGGCCTTGACCGCCATATGCCCAGCTGCCATGCCAGGGATGTTGTGCATGCCAAAGACCGCCTGCATCGGAAAGCGATCGAAGAGGCCTTCTTCGACCATCACCCGACCGCCGCCTTCGTTTTCTTCGGCCGGCTGAAAGATCAAATGCACCGTGCCATCGAAGTTGCGAGTGGTCGCCAGATGCTGAGCCGCACCCAGCAGCATGGTGGTGTGCCCGTCATGGCCGCAGGCGTGATGCTTGCCGCTGCGGGTCGATTGCCAGGCCACGCCGGTGCCTTCCTGCATGTCGAGGGCATCGAGGTCGGCACGCAGGCCGATCGCGCGCGAACTCGTGCCAGCCTTGATCAATGCCACCACGCCGGTTTTCGCAATGCCTTCATGGATCTCATCAACACCGAAACTGCGCAGCCGCTCGACGACATAAGCCGCCGTGCCGACCTCTTCGAAAGCGGTTTCAGGGTTGGCATGGATATGCCGGCGCCATTGGGTCATCTGCGGCAGATAGCGACCCAGTTCTTCGATCGGTGCAATGTTTTCGATGGCGCCCATGTGAGGATCCCCGGCTGATTGATGTTGCCCGGAATCTTAGCAGTCGCGCAGAGCCATAAGATGGGCCTGAAACACGCTGGCGATCGGGGAGAGCTGCTTGCCCTTTCTGTGCACCACATGCCAGTTTGATTCAACCGGAAAGCCTGCGACCTTCAGAACCGCCACGCCATAGTCGGCTGCCTTTGCCTGCAGCGCATGGCGCGAGACGACCGCAAGCCCGAGATTGGCCGCAACCGCTTCGCGGATCGCCTCGTTGGAGCCGAGCTCCAGACGTACATCGGGCTTGAAACCATGCCGCTTGAAGTGGGCATCAACCGCCATGCGCGTGCCGGACCCGCGCTCACGCAAAATGAAGCGCGATCGACTCAGGTCAGCAAGCAACAGCTTGCGCCGTGACGCGAGCGGATTTGCGCTGGCGGCGATCACGACCAGCGGATTCGGCATGAAGACCTGGTCTTCAATCTCGATGTCGGTAGGCGGCATCGACATGATGCAAAGATCGTCGAGGTTGTCGCGCAATCGGGCGAGCACACCATCGCGATTGAGTACCTCAAGCGCGATATCGATCTCGGGATATCGCGCGCAAAAAGTGCCCAGCAGACGTGGCACGAAGTATTTTGCGGTGCTGACGACTGCCACCTTCAGCCTGCCTCGCGCCAGGCCCTTGACGCCATCGATGCGCTGGCCGAAGGCATCCCATTCATCGGCGATCGATCGGGCAGTTCGGGCAAGGTCGTGGCCGGCGTCGGTGAGGTAGACGCGCCGCGAAATCATCTCGTAGAGGGGCACACCGACCGCATCGGTGATTTCGCGCAGCTGCATCGACGCGGTCGGTTGCGTGACATGGCAGACGCGCGCCGCGGCAGTGACGCTACCGGTGTCAGCCAATGCCAAAAAAAGGCGCATCTGTCGGAAGGTGACATTCATCAATAAATTGATATGTATCGTTACTTGATAATCGATTTTACTTGATTGATGAGAGTGCCTAGCATCGTTGGCAAGGGAGTATCTCCATGCAAAATCTGCTAGACCCCGCGATCCTGTTCTTCGTCTTCGGCGTACTCGCCGGCGCACTCAAGTCCAATCTCGAAATCCCGCCTGCGATTTCGCGCTTCCTGTCCCTTTACCTGCTCATGGCCCTCGGCCTGAAGGGTGGCTTTGCACTGTCGCATTCAGGGCTGACTGTCGGCGTCGGCGTGAGTCTGGCTGCCGCCATAACGCTTGCGATCTGTATCCCATTGCTTGGCTACTGGATCCTGCGGCACTTCGTGTCAGGGTTTGACGCTGCAGCGGTTGCAGCCACCTATGGCTCTGTCAGTGCCGTGACTTTCGTGACGGCAGTTCAATACCTTGAAAACCAGCAGATCCCGTTTGGCGGTCACATGGCCGCAGCGATGGCCCTGATGGAGTCACCCGCGATCATCATGGCGGTCGTCTTTGCGAACGCGCTGCGCCGCAGGCCCACTCCCGAGAGTCTGAGTGTCGGAGGCGGGGTTGCAGCGCTTGGCGATCCACCGACCAGATCCGGCGTGCCAATCAGCAAGATTCTTCACGAGTCCTTCACCGATGGCGCGCAATTGCTGCTGCTCGGGGCGATGGTCGTCGGCCTGATCACCGGTGATGCCGGGCAAGCAGCCATGCAACCCTTCTCGGGCGATCTGTTCAAGGGGATGCTGTCGTTCTTCCTGCTGGACATGGGTCTGATGGCAGCACGCAATCTGCCCCAGGCACGCGGAAAGTCCCCGGTGCTGATCGCCTATGCCGCACTCGGACCGATCGCGCATGCAAGCCTTGCACTGGGCTTGGCAGTCCTGCTGAACCTGCCTGCCGGCGACGCTGCCCTGCTCATGGTTCTCGCCGCGAGTGCCTCATACATTGCAGTGCCTGCCGTACTGAGGCACGCCCTCCCGGAGGCCAACCCGTCGCTCTATTTCGGATTGTCTCTGGGCGTGACCTTCCCGCTGAATATTTTGCTCGGGATACCGCTTTACACCTTCGTGGCGATGCACTTTCTGGGCTGATTCACCTCGCAGGCTCAAGCCTGCATCTGGATCATCTTCGTGATGTTGCTCGGTGTCGGCGCCGGCCAGCCGGCTTCCTTGCACACCCTAACGATCGCCTCGTTGGTGTCGAAGTAGACCTGCCAGTAGTGGTCGGTGTGGCAGTAGGGGCGCACTGAAATCACCGGCCCAACCAGGTTCATATCGAGCAGATTCACCTCGGGTGCAGGAGCCGCGACGACATTGGGAATCTTCGCAACCGCCTCTTTGAATCGGGCGATCGCATCGAAGGGATCGACGCTGCCGTCGAGCTGCGCGGTGCGCTCGACACGACGCGACGGCTGAACCGAGTAGTTCATGACTGTGTCGCTGAAGACCTTGCCGTTGCCGACCAGGGTCATCACATTGTCGGGCGTGATGATGCTGGTGCCAAACAAGCCGAGCTCATGGACCGTTCCGGTGACGCCACCGATCTGCACGAAGTCACCGACCTTGAAGGGACGCAGCACCAGCATGAATGCGCCGGCCGCGAAATTGCCCAGCATGCCGCTCCAGGCTGCGCCGATGGCGACACCCGCGCCGGCGAGCATCGCGGCAAACGAGGTAGTCTGGATTCCGAAATAGCCGAGGATGCCCAGCACCAGTGTGATGTTGAGCGCGATCGCAACGATCGAACCGAGATACTTCGTGAGGGTGGGATCGACATGGTTGCGGTTCATCGCCGCGCTCATCAGCGCGATGACCCGTCCGATCAGCCAGCGGCCAATAATCAGGAAGGCGATTGCGGCGGCGACTTTGACGGCCAGTTCAGTCGCGGTGGTCCGCAGAAAACTGTCGATTGATGCGAGGTCCATGAATCACCTTTTAAAAAAAATAATTTTCGCTGCAGCTCAGCAGAAGTGGACGCATTTTGCACCAATCCGACAGGATCGCTGAATCGGAATGGTGTGTTCGAAACGCTGAAGCGTTTGATGCGCCCCCCCTATACTCTGCGTTTGACCCGGACAGTTCGCACCCGCCCAGAGCCCAACGATGACCAATTCAATTTCCAGTCAAACCATTTCCGCTGCCCTGAACGCACGTTACGGAAAGGACGCCCCGCAAGCCTCGCTGCCAACGACCGCCGTCCTCGATTCGATGCTTGCGCACCGCACAGTGCGGGCCTTTGATTCGCGCCCGCTGCCGGCGGGCACGCTTGAAGCCATGATCGCTGCCGCCCAATCGGCGCCCACTTCGTCCAATCTGCAGACATGGAGTGTGGTGGCGGTCGAAGACGCCGGCCGACGCGACCGCCTGTCGAAATTGTCGGGCAACCAGGCACAAATTCGCGAGTGCCCGCTGCTGCTGGTGTTTCTCGCCGATCTGTCGCGCAACGATCGTCTTGCCGAACGCGCAGGCGAATCGGCCGGTGCCAATCCCTATTTCGAGATGTTTCTGGTCGCCGCCATCGATGCCGCACTGGCCGCGCAAAACGCGCTGGTTGCCGCTGAAGCAATGGGCCTGGGCACCTGCTACATCGGTGCGATGCGCAACCACCCGGAAGCGGTCGCTGCCGAACTCGGCCTGCCGCCCGACGTCTCAGCGGTCTTTGGTCTGTGCGTTGGCTGGGCCGACGCCGCCCGCCCTGCGGCAGCGGTCAAACCCCGCCTGACGCAGGAGGCGGTGCTGTTTCGCGAGCGCTACGACAGCAGCACCGAAGCCGCGCTGCTCGAACGCTATGAGCCCGAGATGCGCGCCTTTCAGGCGTCGCAGGGCATCGCCGAGGTCGGCTGGTCCAAGACGGTTCGCGCCCGGGTCAAAGGTATCGAAGGACTCTCGGGGCGGCATGTGCTCAAAGAGACGCTCGAGCGGATGGGCTTCGGTCTGAAGTAATCGAGCGGATCGGGTCATGGCAAAACGCTTGCATTCGCCGCCTTCGACATTGCGGCTGATTCAGCTCGCTTTGATCGTGGCCAGCGCAACGCCTGCCGCTGCACTGGCGGTCACGCTCGATGCGCTCTTTGCCAGGGTCACCCAGTGCGAATTCGGCAATTTTTTTTACGCACCCTGGGACACCACACAGCCGATCCATCCTTATTTTTCGGAGCGCAAGCTCAAACCCTATCGGGACAAGGAAGGCCTGTATTACTTCAAGATTCAGGACACGCTGTTCGGTCTGCCGGCAGTCAAACTTCTCGTGCCGGGCACCTGGGACTATCACGGCGTGGTGCTTGATGTGCCGCTGGCAACCGCTCGAAAAGCGATGCAACAACGCTTCGGCAGCAGTTTTACCGAAACCTCGCGCACACGAGCCGGTGAAGCGCCAGTGCTGGTTGCCTACAAAGACAAATCGACGGGGCAGTCGTTACTTGCTTGTGTAGAAAGACCCTACGCCGACAAGTGACCCACCTGTCGACCACCGGTCGATCTGGATGCATATCGCGGTGATGCACTGCCAGAGCAGCGCCGAGCGGGCGGGGCTGATTCAGAAGCGCTGACTGGTGAGCCGCTTACTTTGCAGGGCTGTTGGATTTGAACTGTTCCATCATCTTCTGTATCTGCTCAGGGGTCATTTTCTCACCGGGCTTGGGCATCGGCACGCCCGCCATGCGGCTCTCACCGGGCTTCATGCCAGACGGGCAGTCTCCCTTGTAGACCGCATTGATGACCACGGTCTGTTCAGCAGGCCCTGAGGGTGGCGGCGGATCCCGACGCATCGTATTGGTGAGCGTATACCGGCTCGACATATCCCCTGTTCTCTTGATGTGCCCACTGACCTTGCCGGCAGCGGTTTCACAGGAATAGTCGGCCTCGTAAGTGCCGCCGACATTGCGCACATTGCTGGTAGTGCAACGCGATTTCGGATCGCGGCTGAACTGGTTGCTTGCATCCTGCTCGGTTTTGGCATCGACGCACTGCTGAAAATTGATGCCTGCGCCGGCGCGATCAGCGCCGGAGGTCGTGGTTTCCCAGAGACCCGATTGACGCGGCGGCATCCGCGAGTCGGCCTGTGCAAGCACGGCAGATCCGAATGACAGCAGTCCGGCGCTCGCAATCACGGCAATCGATTGCGTTCCAAGTCGAGACGTTCTTTTCGAAACCAGAATCGAAGTTGACAGATGCATGGTCGGATCCTCTGAATGAGTGTCTGAATAATGTGTGCGCCACTAACCCTTGTTGCGCGCCCCGCCGGGTAAGCGCTTCAGGTGATCGCCGGCGCCTTGCTGCCCACGAACTGCAGCCGCAGTTCGCGCTTGAGTACCTTACCGGTGGCATTGCGCGGCAGGGCCGCAATGATCGCGATATCGGCAGGCACTTTGAACCGCGCCAGACGCTCGCTGCAGTAGCCGACCACCGCGTTCTTCTCGATCGTCTGGCCGGGCTTGAGCACCAGCACCGCCAGGCCGGTTTCGCCCCAACGCTCACTGGGCACGCCGATCACTGCTGCTTCTGCAACTTGCGGCAGCTGATACAGCACGTTTTCGACTTCGGCCGGATAGACGTTTTCGCCGCCCGAGATGTACATGTCCTTCCAGCGATCGACGATGTAAAAAAAACCTTCTTCATCAATGCGGGCGGCATCCCCGGTCTTGAGCCACGGGCCCTCGAAGCTCGAGGCGGTAGCGTCCGGGCGGTTCCAGTAACCAGGCGTGATGTTGGGGCCTGCCACCCACAACTCGCCGATTTCATTGACGCCGCAATCATGCCCATCGTCATTGACCACCCGCGCCTCTGTATGCATCAGCACCTTGCCGGTTGAGCCGAGCTTTCGAATCGCATCCGCCGGGTCGAGGAAGATGCAGGCCGGGCTGGTCTCGGTCATGCCAAAGCCCTGCATCAGCAGCACGCCGCGATCAGCCCAGGTCTGCATGATGGTGAGCGCGCACGGCGCGCCACCCACCCCGGCAGCACGCAGACGCGACAGGTCGGTGGTCGCAAAATCGGGGTGCTGCATCATGAACTGATAGGGCGCAGGCACCGCGAAAAAGTGCGTGATGCCCTGAGCCGGATCACCGATCAGGTCGAGCGCGCGCCCCGGGTCGAAGCTGCGCATGATCACCACCGTGCCACCGGCATGCAGCACCGGGTTGGAATAGCAGTTGAGCCCCCCGGTGTGAAAGAGCGGCAGCACCGACAGGTGCACGGTATCGAGCCCGACGCCGGCAGGAATCCCAAGATTGATGCAGTTCCAGAAATTCATGCCGTGGGTGATCATCGCGCCCTTGGGATGACCGGTGGTGCCCGAGGTGTACATGATCGTGCTGACATCGTCATGCGTCAGCGATTCGCGGGCGCAGGCCTTGCCCTTGAACGCATGGATCATGGCTTCATAGGCATTTCCGGGCGACGCAGCCCCTGCGCTGGTATCAATGCAAAGCAGGGTCTGGATGCCACACTTTTGCTGCAGCGCCTGCGCGGTTTCGATGAACGAGACATCGTGGATCAGCAGTTTGGGGGCGCTGTCGTTCAGGATGTATTCGAGTTCGACGACCGTCAGTCGCCAGTTGAGCAAGACCGCGATCGCACCGGTGCGCGCGCAGGAGAACTGCAGATCGAAATACTCGACACCGTTTTGCGCGAGCAATGCAATGCGATCGCCGCGACCGACTCCGATCGAGGCACACCAGGCCGACATCGCGTCGGCGCGAGCATCCAGATCGGCATAGGTAAATCGCCGCTCGGTGCCAAGATCACGGATCGCTTCCTTGTGCCCGCGATTGGCGCGGTGATGATCCAGCCAGTCGTAGGCTCGCACAGAGCCGCGGCTCGGAGGACGTGAACTGCGCATTGCGGCAATCGCCTGCGGGTCCGCGGTGAAAGCTGGCTTGATCGGCATGAATGTCTCCCTGATCAGTTCAAACCTCAGTTCAAACGGTCTGGATCGGTCTGCTCGAAGTCGAGTACGACGCGTCCGATCACCTTGCCATCGCGAAGCTCCTCCATGCTGCGATTGACCTCGCTGGCCGCGCGCACTTCAACCGGTGAAGGCACGAGCTTGCCCGAGCGGGCGAGTGCGACGACCTGCTTGAGCTCATCGAGGCTGCCGACATAGGAGCCGCGAATCGAGATGCCGCGCTGCGCGATCGGCGGCAAAGACATCGTGATCTCTCCACCGAAGAGGCCGCTCATCACGAAGTGACCGCCCTTGGCAAGCGCGGCAATCCCGAGGTTGGCAGTGGCCGGCATGCCGACGAAATCGAGCGCGCCAGCGATCGCGCCGCCGGTGATCGTCTGCAGTTGTGCGAGCGCATCGGCATTGCGGGTATCGACCGATGCCGACGCACCCTGCGCACGAGCACGCTCGAGCTTGGTCGCATCGACATCGCAGGCAACGATATTGCTCACGCCGCGCGCACGAAGCATCGCAATCGCAGCCATACCCAGACCGCCACAGCCCAGCACGATCACCCAGTCGCGAGCGATCAGTTCGGGCAACTTGGTGATCGCACTGAAGGCGGTCAGACCCGAGCAGGCAAGCGTGGCCGCCCAGCCCTCGTCGATGTCGCCGGTATCGATCAGGTAGCGGGCATCAGGCACCAGCAGGTGAGTGGCATACGCACCGGGCTTGGCGACGCCAAGAAAACGGTTACTGAGGCAGTAGTTGTCGTGGCCCGACAGACAGACCGGGCAGCTGCCGCAGCCGATCCAGGGATAGACCAATCGCCTGTCGCCGACCTTCACACCTTTCACCTCTGACCCGACTTGTTCGACCACACCATAAGGCTCGTGACCGCAGGTGAACGGCGGCACGCAGCCGCGATCTTTCACATAAAAGCGCTTGCCGCCGCCGAGGTCGAAATAGCCTTCCCAGATATGCAGATCGGAGTGACACACCCCGGATTTCGTGATGCGGATCAGCACCTCGGAGCCCTTGGGCTGTGGCGTCTCACGAATTTTTGCCTGCAGCGGCTTGCCGTGTTCGACGACTTCGTAGGTCAGCATTGTCTCGTCCTTGTAATGTGAGGTTTGTCTTTCGAAGCCGATGGCTTGACTCGCATCCTACCTCTGCCGACAGAACTCAAGCTGCCTCAGCGCTGCCGATCGGTCGCCTCGATCCGCAAATGGATGGCGGCCAGATCATCGGACGGCGCAAGACCCGCCTCGAACTGGCGCACCTGCGCCACCAGACGCCCGAGCATGCCATCGCCTGCAGACGCCGCCATGAACTCGCCCACCCTCGGCTCGCCGAAGAGTTCATCGGCGGCATTCATCGCTTCGGTCACGCCATCGGTGACGATCAGCAGTTCATCGCCAGCCTGAAGCTCGATCACGGTCGACCGATAGTGATCGCCCTCATACAGACCAAGGGGCAATGTGGTGTCTGGCAGCAGTCTTTGCACGACTCCGGCACCGTCGATCAGAAACGGGGCGACATGACCGGCCCTGACACAGGCCAGGCGCCCGCTTTTGACCTCGAGAACGGTCAGCAGCATGGTGACAAACATGCAGCTGTGATTGTCGCGACTGAGCACCGCATTCACGAGATTGGCCGCCCGCTCAGGGGCACCGAAAATCTCGAGTGCATCCTCACGCATCGACAAGGCACGAAACAGGGCCTGCGTTCGGGCCATCATCAACGCGGCACCAGCGCCCTTTCCTGAGACGTCGCCAAGCAGGGTCACGATCAGGTCCTTGCCGATCAGGAAGTAATCGGCGAGATCGCCACCGAGTTCCTTGGCCGGTTCGAGCACGATATCGATCGATACCAGACGCCCATCATGATTGCCCCGATAATCAGCAGGCACCAGTGCAAGCTGCAAGGCACGCGCATCGTTGAGCTCTTCCTGCTTGCGCGCCAATGCTTCGCGCATCGCGTCACGCAGCTTCTTTTTTTCAAGCGTCGACAGGATTCGCGCGCGCAGCAAGGTGGCATTGAAGGGCTTGAGGATGAAGTCTTCTGCGCCCAGCTCGATGCAACGAACGACCGGATCGAGGTCGGTCAGCGCAGAAATCACGATGACCGGCAGGTCGACCAGCTTGCCCTGCGCCTTGAGGTTTTGCAGGACCTCAAAGCCATCCATCTCCGGCATCATGATGTCGAGCAGGATCAGGTCGAAGTCTTGACGGGCGATCGCCGCGAGCGCCTCGCGGCCATTGGTGGCCTGCTCAACCAGACTGATGCCCAATCGCCCCAGTCGACGAACCAGGATGTCGCGGTTGTCGGCGACATCATCGACGACGAGGACTCGGGCACTGGCTGGGTTCATGGCAACGCTCAATGCGAAGTAGGAGAAGACGCAAAGCGCGTCACGTCATTATCACTGATCGTCGATCATCGCGAGGAGTCGGTTCGCCGTTGCGATGGCCTGCTGCAGATCGGGCAAGAGGCGCATCGCCCAGCCTTCCTGACAGTCTTCCATCAACAGCTCTCCATAGCCTTTGACCGCATTCAACGGCGTTCGCAAATCATGGCGCAGGTGCTCGTGCGCAGCGAGCCAGACCAATGCGTCCTGGGCAGAAGTTAGCGGCATGTCGATCGATGCGCCAGTCAAAGCCTGCAGACGCGCCGAGGCAGCACACATGCGATCGAGGTCAGCCGCCGCATCAGTCAGACAGCCTTCCACCGCTGTCGCGCTCAGTCGCCCAAGCTGCTGCGACAGTTCGTCAGCAGGCCGCTTCAGAGCCAGGCACAGCGCACTCATCTCGCGATGGCGCTGATCAACTGTCGCTGCTGTCTTGATATCCATGTCCATCCGGGTCGATTGTCTGCGGCCGCGCGATAGGCGACCGATATCGCTGAAACCCTGCCGATCGACCGATCAGCCGCCAGGGGCCTTGGGACGCAGCGCTTCGATCTTGCCGATCAATCGCTCGAGTTCGATCGGCTTGGTGTCGTACTCGTCGCATCCGGCCTCCAGCGCCTTTTCGCGGTCGCCCGCCATCGCATGCGCGGTCAGTCCGATGATCGGGATATGTCGGGTCTCGGGAGCCCCCTTGATGCGCCGCGTCGCCTCCCAGCCGTCGATCACCGGCAGGCTCATGTCCATCAGAATCAGTTCGGGCGACGCAGAGACCGACATCAGAACGCCCTCGCCGCCGTCGACCGCCATCACGATCTCATAGCCCTTGCGCGTCAGGCGCCGAGACAGCATGTCGCGATTCATCTCGTTATCTTCGACCAGCAGGATTTTCAAAATCTTTACCTCTCAAAACAGACTGCAGCGGTATCAGGCTGAATGCCCACTGCGCCCGGGGGCTCGCAGGGCAAGCCGCACCTCGGTGCGCAGGTCGCGGGATGATCCCGCGCTCTTGGCGATCACCGCCCGTGCATGCTCACCTAACCATTCGCGCTCCTGCGAGGTCAATTCCTTGGCGCTCAGGACCACCACCGGGATCGACTGCCACTCGGCATGGCGTGCAATTTCCTGCAGGAACATGAAGCCATCCATGTCCGGCATCATCAGATCGAGCAAGATGAGCGACGGCGGCTCATTCGTCGACAGCCATTGAACCGCCTCTTTGCCGCTTCCCGCTTCAAAAAACGCGATCTTGGCAAGCTTGAGCTGGTGCTGGACCAATTCGCGGCTCTGCGGATCGTCGTCCACCATCAGGATCGTTGCAGCCTCGTCAAGCAGGTGATGCATCAGGGAGCCCAACTGCACACGATCGATCGGCTTGGTCATGAAATCATTCGCACCGAGCGAGAACGCGAAACCGCGGTCGGCCGCCACCGTGACCACCACCACAGGAATCGCGGCGAGCTCGGGATCTGCCTTGAGGGCGGTCAGCACCGACCAACCGTCCATTTTGGGCATCATGATGTCGAGCGTGATTGCCGACGGCTTCAATTTGCGCGCCATCTCGAGCGCCACTTCGCCGCTGCCTGCCTCGACCACTCGCCAGCCTTCCTTGCGCAGCACGATCGCCATCAGCTCGCGTGACGAGCTGTCGTCATCGACCACCATGACCAGGGGTGCATTCACGTCACCCTCATCCTCTGTCATTCGCGCTGATGGCTCGGCGCCTGCCGCCGCAGGGGGCAAGCGACTGGGCAGGACCATCGTGAACGTCGACCCGACACCCGCGGTACTGTCGACCCTGATCGAGCCACCCAGGATCTCGCAGAAATGCCGGGTGATCGCCAGGCCAAGTCCGGTCCCGCCATAGCGTTTCGTGGTCGAGGCATCGGCCTGCGCGAAAGGCGAAAACAGCTTGGCGACCTGCTCGGGCGTCATGCCGATGCCAGTGTCCTGCACTCTGAAAGTCACCGGTGAATCAGGTCTCGACAGGTCGCGATCGATCGTGAGGGTGATGGTGCCCGACGACGTGAATTTCGTGGCGTTACTGAGCAAATTCAGCAGATTCTGCTTGAGTTTCGTGCGATCGGAATGCAGCGTGCCGATGTTGTCCGGACAATGAATCTCAAGCTGGTTGCCGTTCTTCTCGACCAGCGGTTTGACGATTGCACCGATCTCATCGAGCAGGCCCGGGATCGAGATATCCTCAAGGTAAAGATCCATCTTGCCGGCCTCGATCTTCGACAGATCGAGGATGTCGCTGATCAGATTGAGCAAATGGCGCCCGGCAGACTGAATCTTTGTGAGGTCACGCGAGTATTCATCGAGACCGTCGTCCTGCGCCATCTCCTGGAGGATCTCGCTGTAGCCGATGATCGCGTTGAGCGGTGTGCGCAGTTCATGACTCATATTGGCGAGGAAGGACGACTTGGCCACATTCGCGGCTTCGGCCTCGACCATCGCCGCTTCAAGCTCCTGCTGACGCCGTTTGAGTTCAGTCACATCGGTATAGACCGACACCAGCCCGCCGTCCGGCGTGGCCCGCTCGCTGATCCGAATAAACGTGTCAGGGTGGCGATAACAGGAAAACGCCGCCTCGGATCCTGGAAGACTCCATTGCTTTTCGACCCAGGCCTGCCCGCTCAGACCACCGGTGTCTACCAGATCACGATCGACCAGAGCCGAAATGATCGATGCCAGTGCGATGCCAGGTTCGGCCAGATCAGCGATTCCGGGATAGAGCTCCCTGAACTTCGCGTTGCAGACGATGATGCGGCCCTCCCGATCGAAGACCGCAAAGCCGTCCGAAGTCGTCTCGATCGCTGTGCTCATCATCTGCTGCTGAGTCTGCGAGATTCGAGCAATGCGCTCGCGATCGACAATGCTTTGCCGAAACAGCTGCAGGGTGCCCGCCATGGCGCCGATTTCGTCGCGCCCCGCCGGCGGAATCGGGGTATCGAGATCACCCGCGGTAATGCCATTGATGGCGATGACCACCTGATCGAGAGGCTTCAGAATCGAGCGCAGCACGATCCAGGTCGCGATGATGCCAAGCAGACTCGCCAATGCCATCATGACCATTGCATCGCGTGTCGATTTCTCGATGGCCATCACCATCGCCTGACGAGAGAGGCTCGCTTCGACACCGATCTGATCGGTCAGTGCGTTCAGATGCGCATCGACTGCCAAACCATCCATTCTTGACAGCGCAAACAGATCATTGCCGGCATCACGCTTGTCGTCGGCATAAGCCGCGACCGCCTCACGCGCCGATTTTGCGTAACGCTCGACTTCTGCCGTAATCACCTTCGCCAGTTCAGGACTGCTTTGAGCGAGCTCGGTGAGTTTCTGGTCGAGCTCCTTGCGCGTCTGTTTGGCCTCCAATTCGGACTGGATCGCCCGGGACACCGCAAAACCCGAAAGCAACCAACTGACCGCTGTGTCGGTGACCCAATGACGGTAGTCGCCAAAACTGCTTCGGATGCCTGCAATCAGATCGATTCGCCTGGCCATCTCGGCATCACGATTGATCTGTGCGAGGTTGCTCTTCAGCGTCGAGGTGAGGTGTAGCGTCGACCCGATCAATCCTGCCAGAAGCAGGGCTGACAGCAACAGTACGCGACTCCTGATACTGAGACCGTCGAGCAGTCTCCTTGGCGACCGAGATTGTGCTGGCGAGGTGGGGCTCATCGGTTCATCACTTCGACCATCGCTTCCTGCCGAGATCAATAAAGCCCGCCATGCCTGGATCCGGGACAGAATGTCTCCGGGTTAGTCATGATCAATGTCCTTAGGTTACCAGAGCCTCAGCCAGCATCTGATTCCCGGTCGACCCTTTGGCGCTGATCGATTGATCATTGATGAGCGTCTGATCAACAGCGTCGTGGAATCGATGCGTCAGGCGAAATGAGCCGAAAAAGCGCTGCAAAAGCCGTGACGACGAGCCTGAGCTATACTGCGTCGCGACTCGGGTTGGTCATAGCGGGTCGTCCTGCACACACCTTCTGCTTTCTCTCGAGAACTGAATGATTCGTCGCCTCGATTGCACACTGCAGAACTCGCTGCGCGCTGCATGTCTGTCAGTGCTGCTTTTCGCCGCAGGCTGCGAGAAGCAGACAGCATCGCCACCGCCACCACCACCGCCGGAAGTGACCGTGACCAAGGTCGAGGTTCGCGATACGCCGGTGGTCAACGAATTTGTAGCGCTGACGCAAAGCCCGCAGCAGGTCAGCATCGTCGCGCGGGTCAGTGGTTTTCTCGACAAACAGCGCTACACCGAGGGGACCGTGGTCAAGCCCGGGCAGATCTTGTTCGAAATGGACAAGAAGCCCTTCATCGTGCAACTCGATGGCGCCCGGGCCTCACAGGCAAGCGCCAGAGCCGCCCATGACACTGCGCTCGCCAATCTGAAGCGCGTCAAACCACTGGTCGAGCTCAACGCGCTGTCGCAAAAAGACCTTGACGATGCAACCGGCCAGGAGCAGACGACCAAGGCCTCGCTTGAGCAGGCCACGGCCAGTGTCGAGACCGCAAAACTCAATCTGTCGTACACCACCATCGAGTCGCCCTTGCGGGGCGTGGCCGCCGCGGCTCAGCAAAAGGAAGGCGCTTATCTCAGCGCACAGAACAATCTGCTGACTACGGTCTCGTCGCTCAACCCGATGTGGGCCAACTTCAGCATTTCCGAAAACGAGCTGTCGGACCTGCGTAATGAAGTCCGCGCCGGGCGGCTGAAAGGCCCGCAAAACAAGGCGCTTTCGGCCGAAATCGTGTTGAGCGACGGCACCGCGTTTGCGCATTCCGGCTCGATCTCGTTCATCGATCCGGCCTATAACCCGCAGACAGGCACCTTCCTGATCCGGGTCACGGTAAGCAACCCGGAAGGCGAACTGCGGCCCAATCAGTATGTGAAGGTGCGTCTGAAGGGCGCAACCCGACCTAACGCGATCCTCGTGCCTCAGCGCGCCGTGCAACAGGGCTCCAAGGGCCATTTCGTCTGGGTGATCGATGCTGATGGCCGGGTTGAAAATCGTCCGGTTGCGGTTGGCGACTGGTATGGGGACCAGTGGTTCATCAACGATGGCCTGAAGGCGGGCGATCAGGTGGTGGTCGATGGCGGTCTGAAGCTGAGAGCGGGCGATACCGCAAAAGTGTCGGCAGCGGCACCGGCCGCACCGGCTGCTGCAGCAAGAAAACCCTGACGCCGGTCGGACGCAAGCATGTTCTCAAGGTTCTTCATCGAGCGCCCGATCTTTGCGACCGTGCTGTCGCTGCTGATCGTGGTGGCCGGACTGGTCTCGGTGACCGCCTTGCCGGTGGCGCAGTATCCGAACATCACCCCGGTACAGATTACGGTCACCACCACCTACCCCGGTGCGGATGCCAAAACTGTCGGTGACTCGGTGGCCTCGCCGATTGAGGCCCAGATCAACGGCGTCGACAACATGATGTACATGACGTCGGTGAGCTCGAATACCGGGCAGCTGACGATCACCGTCTATTTCACGCTCGACACCGATCCGGACACTGCGCAGGTCCAGGTCCAGAACCGGGTGAACCTCGCCGCACCTCAACTGCCAAGCGCGGTGGCGCAATACGGCGTATCGGTGCAAAAGAAGTCGGCCAGCACGCTGATGATCATCGGGCTCTACGACAAGGACGCCCGTTACTCGCCCGATTACGTCCGCAATTATGCGAATGTCTATGTGCTCGATGCGATCAAGCGGATCGAGGGCGCCGGTCAGGCGCAGATCTTCGGTGTGCCCGACCAGGCCATGCGCCTTTGGATGAACCCCGATCGCATGGCGTCGCTCGGCATCACCACCTCCGATATCCAGTCCGCTGTCTCGAGCCAGAACGCGGTGATCGGCGCAGGCCAGATCAATCAGGAGCCTTCCACCGGGCAAGTCGATCTGAACTTTCCGGTGCTGACCCAGTCGCCCTTCATCGACCCGCGAAAATACGAAAACATCATCCTGCGCGCCAATGCCGACGGCAGCGCCATCGTTCGCCTCAAGGATGTCGCCCGCGCCGAAACCGGGCGCCGCGCCTACATCGACGACAACCGCCTCAACGGCATGCCGGCCACACCGATTGCGATCTATCAGCAGCCGGGCGCCAACGGCCTTGATGTCTCGAAGGCGGTGCGCAAGGCGATGGAAGATCTCAAGAAGACGATGCCGGCAGGCATCGACTATGTGATCGCCCTCGACACGACCGACTTCGTTCGCCTGTCGATCGAGGAGGTCCTGCACACACTGCTCGAAGCCATCGTGCTGGTGGTCCTGGTGGTCTACCTGTTCCTTCAGAACCTGCGCGCCACCCTCATCTGCATCGTCGCCATCTTCGTGTCGCTGATCGGCACCTTCGCCGGCATGCTGGCGCTTGGCTTTTCGATCAATCAGCTCACGCTGTTCGGCCTGGTACTGGCCATCGGCATCGTGGTGGACGATGCGATCGTGGTGGTCGAAAACGTCGAACGCAATATGGTCGAGCATCACCTGGACGCCAAAGCTGCCTCAATCAGAGCCATGCAAGAGGTGTCGGGTCCGGTGATTGCCGTGGTGCTGGTGATGGCCGCGGTCTTCATTCCTGCAGCGTTCCTGCCCGGCACGACCGGCCAGCTCTACAAGCAGTTTGCGCTCACCATCGTGCTGTCGGTGGCGCTCTCCGGCTTCGTGGCGCTGACGCTGACACCGGCCATGTCGGCGCTGCTGCTCAAGCACTCTGACAAACCGCAGCGCGGTTTTTTCGCCGCCTTCAACCGGTGGTTCGAGCGCCTGACCAAATCCTACGGCCGCAGCGTCCAGTTCTTCATTCGACGACTGCTGGTGTCGGGTGTGGTGATCGCGATCATGATCGCCGGCATCTTCATTCTTTTTCGCGATCTGCCCACGAGCTTCGTACCCAATGAAGATCAGGGCTATGTGCTCGGTCAGATCATCATGCCCGACTCGGCCACGCTGCCGCGTACCGCAAAAACCGGCGAGCAGATCGATGCGATCTTTGCGAAAAACCCAGCGGTGGCCAATCGCACGATCATCAATGGCTTCAGCCTGATCGACGGCCAGTTCAAAGCCAACACCTCGACGCTCTTCATCACCTTCACCGACTTCAAGGATCGTTACGCCACGACCGAGAAAGCCCGCGCCGAGAACGCCCGGGCGATCCTGATGGGGGCTGCGATCGAGGCGCGCGACACCGTCGAGACCGGCGTGATGATCCCGATCGCACCACCCGCGATACCGGGTATCGGCACCACCGGCGGCTTCGAATTCTGGATTCAGGACAAGGCATCGGGCGACCCGGCAAAACTCAACGAGGTCACCCAGAAATTCATTGCCGACCTCGGCAACCGCCCCGAACTCTCCGGCGTGCGAACCACCTTCAAGGCGGTCTCGCAACAGCTCAGGGTCAATGTCGACCGGTCGCGCGCGCTACTGCTCAATGTGCCGATCAGCGATGTGAATGCCGCACTACAGGCTCAGTTCGGCTCGATTGTGGTGAGCCAGTTCACCGAATACAGCCGGGTCTGGAACGTGATCCTGCAGGCCGATGCGCCCTATCGGCAAACCCCCACCGATCTGACCAAGCTCTATACCCGATCGAACAGTGGCCAGATGGTGCCGCTGTCGGCGATGGTCACCACCGAATATGTCGTCGGCCCCGACCTCATGCCGCACTTCAACGGCTTTCCGGCGGCTCAGGTCACCGGCGGTGCCGCGCCCGGCTACAGCTCGGGCGATGCGATCAAGGCCATGCAGGAAACCGCCCGCACATCCTTGCCGGCAGGCTATGACTTCGCCTGGTCGGGCATGGCCTATCAGGAACTGCAGGCGGGCAGCAGCTCGGCCTTCGCCTTTGCCTTCGGCATCCTGATCGTCTTCCTCATCCTGGCTGCGATGTATGAATCCTGGGCTCTGCCGGGTGCGGTGCTGACTGCCGTGCCCTTCGGCATCATTGGTGCACTGCTGGCCACCTGGGCACGCGGGCTGGAGAACGATGTCTACTTCCAGATCGGCCTGCTGGTGCTGGTCGGTCTTGCCGCGAAAAACGCGATTCTGATCGTCGAGTTCGCAGTCGAACTCAGACAGCAGGGCAAGTCGGCGCTCGAGGCTGCGGTCGAGGCCGGCGAGCTGCGATTGCGCCCGATCATCATGACCTCGCTCGCCTTCATCCTCGGCTGCGTTCCGCTGGCGATTTCGGTGGGTGCCGGCGCAAATTCACGTCATTCGCTGGGCACCGGAATCATCGGCGGCATGATCGGGGCCAGCACGCTCGCCCTGCTCTTCGTGCCGCTCTTTTTCCTGCTCTTTGACAAACTGTCCAGGCGAGAGGCGCCTGCCGCCGCCGAGGGTTTGGCCGATGACGGGCAAGCGCCCCATCGCGTGGCGTCTCGCGACAAGGACGAGTGAGATGCGCCGTGCTCTGGGGCTGTCCAGCCTGTGCCTGACCGTGGTCGCGGGCCTGAGTGCGGGCCTGAGCGGCTGCATGGTGGTCGGGCCTGATTATTCCCGCCCGGCGATTGACGCGCCTGCGTCCTACCGCGAGACCGACCCCACCGCGCGCGATCTCGCCGAACTCGCCTGGTGGAAGCAGTTCGGCGATCCGGTGCTCGACGCGCTGATCACCGAAGCGGTTGCCGGCAATTACTCGGTCAAAGTCGCGCTCGCCAATGTGGACGCTGCCTCGGCCATTCTGATGCAGCAGCGCTCGGCATTCTTTCCGCAGATCGGTTACCAGGGCAAAGGACAGCACCTGAACCTGAGCAATCAGTCGGAGATCAATGGCGTGCAGCTTGGATCGACTGCGCCGAACTCGCAGACTACTTACAGCCTGATGCTCAGTGCCAGCTGGGAGCTCGATCTGTGGGGGCGCATTCGCCGGCTCTCGGAATCGGCCCAGGCCAATATCCTGGCAAACGATGCGACCCGCCGCGGCGTCGTGCTGTCGCTGGTCGGATCGGTCGCCAATGCCTATATCCAGCTGCGCTCACTCGATGAACAGCTCGCGATCGCCAAGCGTACCCTGGGCACCTATGCCGAATCGGTGCGCCTCTTCGAACTGCAATTCAAGTATGGCCAGATCTCTCTGCTTACGCTTGAGCAGTCGCGCTCGCAGTACGAGGCCGCAGCGGCGGTCATTCCTCAGATCGAAAACAGCATCGCGGTCACTGAAAACAGTCTGTCGGCGCTGCTGGGTCGCAATCCGGGACCGATCGCGCGGGGCAAGACTCTGACCGCACTCATGCGCCCGGCGGTACCCACCGGACTGCCCTCCCAATTGCTCGAGCGGCGCCCGGACATCGATCAGGCCGAACAGCAGCTGATTGCCGCCAATGCCCTCATCGGGGCTGCCAAGGCACTCTATTACCCGAGCATTTCGCTCACCGGCGGCCTTGGTGCCTCGAGCAGCCAGCTGTCGAATCTGATATCGGGCGGAAAGATCACTACCGCGCTCGGTGCCACGATCACCGGACCGCTGTTCACCGGCGGCCTGATCGAAGGGCAGGTCAATCAGGCGCAAGCGCAGCAAAAAGCCGCGATGTTCAACTACCTGTCGGTGGTGCAATCGGCGTTTGCCGACGTCAATAATGCGCTCATCGGTCGCATCAAACTGGGCGAACAGGTCAGGGCCGAGAAAAAGCGGGTTGATGCACTGAGCGAAACCTTGCGCCTGTCGACCCTGCGCTATAACGGCGGCTACACCGACTACCTCTCGGTCCTCTACGCCCAGCAGCAACTGTTTCCGGCTGAGCTCGCCTATGCCCAGGACCTCGGCCAATCACTTGCCGCGGTGGTCAAGGTCTATCTGGCGATGGGTGGCAGCTGGATCGACGCCGCCGCCAATCCTTGACAGGTATCCAGCGCCGCTCAGTCGAGCTGGATATTCTCGCGCCTGATCACCTCACCCCATTGGGTGGTCTCTGCCCGAATTCGACCGGCGAAGGTCTGCGGGTCGAGCAATTCGATCTTTCCCTGATTGAGCAGCCCCTGCACCGCAGCCGGATCGTCACGCGAGCCCAGTATCGCTGCATAGAGCGTATCGATGATCGCTGACGGCGTCTTGGCGGGCGCGAGTACACCCAGCCAGAAAGGCACATCAAAGCCGAGGTAGCCCGACTCGATCATGGTCGGTACATCGGGCAGATCGCGCCAGCGTGCCGCGGTCGAGACCGCGAGCGCCTTGAGCTTGCCCGACTTGACGTTGGGCACGGTATTGGGCGTATCGAGCAGCACATCGATTTCCTTGCCGATCACACCGAGCTGCGCATTCACACCACTCTTGTAGGGGACGTGCGTCGTCTTGATGCCGGCACGCTGATTGATCAGCTCGAAGCCCAGATGGGCGAGATTGCCCGGTCCGCCCGAGCCATACGTGATCTCGCCCGGCTTGCGCTTGGCCAGCGCGACCAGATCGGCCACGGTATTGACGCCGGCCAAGCGCTCATTGGCGGGGTTGATTGTCATGATGAAGGGCGCTGACACGACCATCGAGACCGGCGTGAAATCGCGCTCGGGCAGATAGCCGAGCTTTTTATAGACCTGCGGATTGACCGTGATGCTGCTTGAGTTGGTGACCAGCAGGGTGTAGCCATCGGATGCAGAACGGGCCACTTCGGCTGCGCCAAGTGCGCCATTGGCGCCCGGCCTGTTCTCGACCACCACCGGCTGGCCAAGCTTGATGCGAATCTGCTCGGCCAGCACCCGGGCAACCCCATCGGTGGCACTGCCGGGCGGAAATCCGGTCACCAGACGAATCGGTTTGCCGGGCCACGACTGGCCTCTGGCCATCGGCGCGAGGGTGGTCATCAGCGCCGCAACCGACGCTCCCATCAGCGATCGACGCGAAAATCCCTTGCCTGCTGCCATCTGGTGTCTCCGATCATTGTTTTGGTGGGTATGGCCGAAGGGGTTACCCAAAGCCATCCGCAGGACGATATCAGCGCTTGGCTTTGCTGCGGCCGATCGGGCCGCCCCGCAGCGCTGTCTTCGACTCGTTTTTCGCATCATTGCGCACGGCCTTGGGCGCCGCCCGCGCACCGCTCTGGCGGGGAGGCAAGCCGGTGTGCTGCGTGAGAAGGGTGCCGCGCCGGGGCGGCGTCGGACTGAGCGGCGGCCCGTCGAGCGCACGGGCAGCAGCCTTCAAGCCGCGCGAATAAGGATCGCCCATCCCCTTGCCCGGCTGATAGAGCGGGATCAGGTGCTGCTTGCCGTTGCCGATCAGATCGGCACGACCCATGTCCTTGAGCGCCTGACGCAGCAGCGGCCAGTTATCGGGGTCATGCCAGCGCAAAAACGCCTTGTGAAGACGTCTGCGCCGATCGCCCCGAACCACATCGACCCTTTCGCCTTTGCGATCATCGCGGCTGATACCCTTGAGCGGGTTGCGCCCGGAGTGATACATCGCGGTGGCGGTGGCCATCGGACTCGGATAAAAGGTCTGGACCTGATCGGCGCGAAAGCCGTTGCGCTTGAGCCAGATCGCCAGATGCATCATGTCTTCGTCGCTGGTGCCCGGGTGCGCTGCGATGAAATACGGGATCAGGTACTGCTTCTTGCCGGCCTCGGCGCTGAACTTGTCGAAGAGCGTCTTGAAGCGGTCGTAAGACCCGATGCCGGGCTTCATCATTTTCGACAGCGGCCCGCCCTCGGTGTGCTCAGGCGCAATCTTGAGATAGCCGCCGACATGATGGCTTGCCAGCTCACGGATGTATTCGGGCGACTCGACCGCGAGGTCGTATCGCACGCCCGATCCGATCAGGATCTTCTTGATGCCCTTGAGCTTTCGCGCACGTCGATACAGATCGATGAGCGGCCCGTGATCGGTATTGAGGTTGGGGCAGATGCCGGGATACACGCAGCTCGGCTTGCGACACGCGGCCTCGATCTGCGGTGACTTGCAGCCGATGCGATACATGTTGGCAGTCGGGCCGCCAAGATCGGACACCACGCCGGTAAAGCCCTGCACGGTATCGCGCATCGCCTCGATTTCGCGCACCACCGAGTCCTCGCTGCGGCTCTGGATGATGCGACCTTCATGCTCGGTGATCGAACAGAAGGTGCAGCCGCCAAAGCAGCCGCGCATGATGTTCACCGAAAAGCGGATCATCTCCCAGGCTGGAATCTTGGTCTCGCCGTCATGACGGCCATTGGCGTCGGCATAGCGCGGATGCGGGCTGCGGGCGTAGGGCAGATCGAAGACCGAGTCCATCTCGGGCGTGGCCAAAGGAATCGGCGGCGGGTTGATCCAGACATCGCGATCGCCGTGCGCCTGCACCAGCGCGCGTGCATTGCCCGGATTGGTCTCTAGGTGCAGCACCCGATTGGCATGGGCATAAAGAACCGGATCGCTCTTGACCTGCTCATAGCTTGGCAAACGGATAACCGTACGGTCACGCGGCGGCATCATGATGCGACCGGTTTTGGGCGTTGGCATG
The DNA here is from genome assembly GCA_947487165.1 of Burkholderiales bacterium. Taxonomy (GTDB): domain Bacteria; phylum Pseudomonadota; class Gammaproteobacteria; order Burkholderiales; family Burkholderiaceae_E; genus UBA4615. The sequence continues at coordinate 52,400 of CANKWX010000008.1, read as the reverse complement.
AAACGCAAAGCCTGTTCGCCGCCGGCAATCGGGCCTGCAGGCGCACCAGGGAGCGAAGCGGCAGAGGCGGCAACAGACGCCGCATCCGCACCGGCCGACGCCTCGCGCGCGCAGTCGGTCCCCTGGACCTGCGCCTGCTCCTCCATGCCCAGATAGGGATTGATGTGATCGTCGACGCGCCCGGGTCGATCGATCTCGGTCGAGTCGATCTGCATCCAGCCGCGGGCGCTGTCATCGTCGGTGCGGCGCATGAAAGCGGTACCGCGCACATCGGTGATCTCGTGGACCGGCTCACGGGCCGCCAGCCGGTGCGCGATCTCGATGACTGCGCGCTCGGCATTGCCGTAGAGCAGCAGATCGCACTTCGAGTCGACGACGATTGAGCGGCGAACCTTATCCTGCCAGTAGTCGTAATGCGCGATGCGCCGCAGCGAACCCTCAATGCCGCCGATGATGATCGGGACGTCCTTGTAGGCCTCGCGACAGCGCTGTGAATAGACCAGCGCCGCGCGGTCGGGGCGCTTGCCGCCCTCATTCCCCGGGGTATAGGCGTCGTCGCTGCGAATCTTGCGATCGGCGGTATACCGGTTGATCAGCGAATCCATATTGCCGGCGGTCACACCGTAAAAGAGATTCGGGCGGCCGAGCACCTTGAAGGGTTCGGCGCTTTGCCAATCTGGCTGGGCAATGATGCCGACCCGAAACCCTTGCGCCTCGAGTGCCCGGCCGATGATCGCCATGCCGAAGCTCGGATGATCGACATAGGCATCGCCGGTCACGACGATGATGTCGCAACTGTCCCAGCCGAGCTGAGCCATTTCTTCGCGGCTCATCGGCAAAAACGGGGCGACACCGAAGCGTTTCGCCCAGTAAGGGCGATAGGCGGTCAGCGGTTTGGCGGCAGGCAGGGCGGGGAGTGCACTCATCAGCCCTCCATTGTCCACCGAAACCGGGGGAGACACCGACTTTTACTCGACCCTTGCGCCCGAGAGTTTGACGATGCGCCCCATTCGCTCGGTCGCTCAGACTCGCTCAGGCTCGCAGCTCAAAGCCTTCATAGCCGTTGGCAGCCACCTGATTGCACCGCTCGACATAGGGCGGAAAACCCAGCAGCGGCATGAAGACCCGGGTCTTGCCGGGCACATTGGCGCCGAGGTACCAGGAATTGCAGCCTGGGTACAAGGTGCCGCTGGCCACCGCATTCACATGGCCGACCCATTCTTCCTGCGCCTGCGGTGTGGCCTCGATGCTGCGACGCCTGTTGGCGCGCATCCAGTCGATGCACCCGCCGATCCAGTTCACATGCTGCTCGATCGACACGATCATATTGGTCAGCACTGAGGGGCTGCCCGGCCCCGAAATGGTGAAAAGGTTCGGAAACCCTGCCACATTCAAACCAAGATAAGTCCTCGGACCGGCGCTCCAGGCGTCGGCAAGCATCACCCCATCACGGCCCCGAATGTCGATCTTGAGCAGCGAGCCGGTCATGGCATCGAAACCGGTGGCATAGACGATCACGTCCAGCTCGAAGTCCTGACCTGCAGCGCGCACGCCGGTCGGCGTGATCGCTTCGATGCCCTTGGGCCGGATGTCGACCAGCTTCACATGCGGCAGGTTGAAGGTATCGAAATAGCCGCTATCGACGCACATGCGCTTGCAGCCAAGCACCTGCGTCGGACACAGCAGATCGGCGGTGGCCTGATCCTTCACGATGCCGCGGATGCGCTCGTGCACATAGGATTTGGCGATCTCGTTGGCTCGCGAGTCGATCATCAGGTCATTGAAGGAGCGCTGAAAGCCGAGACCGCCACGCTCCCAAGCCTTGTCAAAGGCCTGTCGGTGCTCCTCGGGCGTGGCGCTCAAGGCCGGCCGATCGGGAACCTGAAGGCGCGAACCAAAGGCCGCCATCATCTGGCTGTTGCGTTCGCGAAAAGCAGGGTAATCGGCCTTGACCTCGGCCTCGTAGTCCGGATCGAGCGGCGCGTTGTGCGCCGGCACGGAATAGTTGGCGGTACGCTGAAAGACCACCAGTTCGCTGGCCTGCCTGGCAATGATCGGGATCGACTGGATGGCCGATGAGCCGGTGCCGATCACACCGACCCGTTTGCCGGTGAAATCAACCGGTTCATGCGGCCAGGCACCCGTGTGATAGGACTGCCCCTTGAATGAACCCAAGCCCGGGAAGGCCGGCATATTGGTCGACGACAGGCAGCCGGTGGCCATCACCAGGTATTGCCCGGTCACCACATCGCCGCGGTCGGTTCGCACCGTCCAGCGGGCACTCGGCTCATCGAACTGCGCCGACTGCACACGCGTGTCGAAGCGGATGTCGGCGCGCAGATCAAAACGATCGGCGACATGGTTGGCATAGCGCAGGATCTCGGGCTGCGGCGCGAAGCGCTCGGTCCAGTGCCAGTCCTGCTGCAGATCATTCGAAAACTGGTAGGAGTACTCCATGCTTTCGACATCGCACCGTGCACCCGGATAGCGGTTCCAGTACCAGGTGCCGCCCACGCCGTCGCCGGCCTCGAAAACCCGCGCGCGAAGGCCCATGCCGCGAGCCTTGTGCAGCATGTACATGCCGGCAAAGCCGGCGCCCACGACAATCAGATCGAATCCGACATCAACTTCGGGGTCAGGCAGTGCACTCATCATTACTCCGCGGTCACTTGAAAATCAGGGCACCGTCGCCGAGATCGGCAACCGGCAGTTCATCTTTTTCGGTCATGTAATCCTGACCGTGCTTCCAGGGGTGGTGATCGCCCTGTCTGGGCATCAGGTGCAGACCACGCATGATGTAGCCCGGATTGAAATTGCCCGGATCGACCCAGGGCGACAGGGACATCCCCTGATCCTGCGGCCGCAGCGCCGGGGTCACGACCGTGGCCTGCCGAGCTTCCATCTCTTTGAGCAGACGGCAAATGAAATCAGCAACGATATCGACGCGCAGCGTCCAGCTCGCCCTGAAATAGCCGAAGACCCAAAGCATATTCGGCACACCGGTGAACATCAGGCCACGGTAGCTCACGGTGCTGGCGAAATCGAGGGGCTTGCCGTCGATCGAAAATGCAATGTCGCCCAGCACATTGAGATCGAAACCGGTGGCGGTGATGATCACATCGGCATCGAGCTGCTCGCCTGATTTCAGCAGCAGCCCGGTCTCGTTGTAGGTGTCGATCTCATCGGTGACCACCGAGGCCTTGCCGCTGCGGATGCCGCGAAAAAGATCACCATCAGGGATGAAGGCGATGCGCTGCTTCCAGGGCGCATAACGCGGCGTGAAATGCCTGGCAACGTCGTAGTCCTCACCGAGATAGGCCTTCACGCCGCCAAGCAGTTCGCGGGTAACCACTTCCGGCTCGGTCTCGCAGCGACGGGTAAAGACCGACTGATCGTGCAGGATCTTGCGGCGAACGATCTCGTGAATCCAGGTTTCGTCAATATCGAGCTCGCGCAGGGTATCGGCGAGCACATTGGCATTGCGACCGGTGATGAAGTAGGTGGGCGAGCGCTGCAGCAGCGTCACGTGGCCGCATTGCGCGGCGATCGCCGGCACGATCGTGGCCGCGGTGGCGCCCGAGCCGATCACCACTACCCGCTTGCCGCTCAGATCGAGGTCGTCGGGCCAGTTCTGGGGATGGACGATCTGACCCTTGAAACGGTCCATGCCCGGCCACTGCGGCGTATAGCCCTGCGAATGGCGGTAGTAGCCCTGGCACATCCACAAGAAACGCGTGGCGATTTGCAGTGACTCGCCGGTGTCAAGGCGTGTGACCTCGAGCCGCCACAGCCGGTCTACCCCCGACCAGCTGGCCGAATCGATGCGATGCCGGTAACGGATATGGCGGCTCAGATCATTTTCATCGATGACCTCTTTCATGTAGGTCAGGATCTTGTCGGCCGAGGCGATCGGTGCGCCGGTCCAGGGCTTGAAGCGATAACCGAAGGTGTAGAGATCGCTGTCGGAGCGGATACCGGGATAGCGGTGGGTGCGCCAGGTGCCGCCGTAGTCATCCTGGGTCTCAAGAATGACGAAACGGGTTCCGGGCGATCGCGTCTTGAGATGCCATGCGGCGCCGATACCGGAGATTCCGGCGCCTACGATCAGCATGTCGAAGGTTTCGCCCGATGGGTCGGGCTTTGAAGCTGCCCGGGTGCCTGGCTCGGCGGTTGCGGTCATTGTCATGGCAGAAGTCTCCGTTTGGTGCCAGTTTACTGGCTCAGCCGGGCAGCGGCGAACCGGTACCGTCGCGGGCTTGTCTGTTTTCGCTTTACGGCAAGCCGGCGCTCGACGAGCGCGAGATCGACGATCTGATTGCCTTTCTCGCGACGCTTGAAGACGGCTGGGGCGCTCGCACAGTGATCATTGAGCCGATCACTGTGCGACCGGTCTCAGGCGGCTGACCGCATCCCTTTCAGGCGCGCATCGATAATCGCTTCGGCTTCGCGAACGATGCGCGAGACGAGTTCGGCGCAGGTCGGGATGTCGTGGATCAGACCCTGCACCTGGCCGGCCGACCAGATGCCGGCATCCGGGTCGCCAAATTCATAGACACCACGGCCGCGCTGACCGGCCACCAGATGACGCAGATCGTCGATGGTGGCGCCGCCCTTGCTCTCGATCGCCACCACTTCGCGGCTGACGGTATTACTGGCCACGCGCGCGGTGTTGTGCAGCGTGCGGAAGATCAGCTCGGTGGCGCGCTCGTCATTGGCGACGATCTGCTCCTTGATGCGCTGATGAATCGGGCTTTCGACGGTACACATGAAGCGCGTGCCCATGTTGATCCCTTCGGCACCCAGTGCCAGTGCAGCCACCAGACCGCGTGCATCACCGAAGCCACCGGAGGCGATCATCGGGATCTTGACCTTGTCGGCGGCAGCCGGAATCAGGATGAGGCCCGGGGTATCGTCTTCACCCGGATGGCCGGCACATTCGAAACCGTCGATCGAAATCGCGTCGGCGCCGATTCGTTCGGCCTTGAGTGCATGACGCACCGCTGTGCATTTGTGAATCACCTTGACACCGGCCTTCTTGAGTTCGGTGATGTGCTCCTGCGGATTGTTGCCGGCGGTCTCGACGATGCGAACACCCGAATCGATGATCGCCTGACGGTACTCGGCATAAGGCGGGGGCGTGAGCGTCGGCAAAATGGTCAGATTGACGCCGAAGGGCTTGTCGGTCAGTTCACGACAGCGGGCGATCTCACGACGCAGGTCGTCGGGCGTGGGTTGGGTGAGCGCGGTGATGAAGCCCAGCGCTCCGGCGTTTGCGACTGCCGCAACGAGTTCGGCGCGACCGACCCATTGCATGCCGCCCTGCACGATCGGATGCTCGACGCCGAACATTTCGGTAAATCTGGTTTTAATCATCACTACTCCTGTAGGGTGTCTTGAAAGGATTGAAGCAAGCGGCGTCGCGTGATCGGGTAAAACTCAGCCCCGCTCGCGCGACTCAGACCGGATAAAGCGTAAGCTGCTCGAGAAGAAGCTCGCCGATTCGTTGCGGCTGCTCATCGGTTGAAAAATGTCCGACGCCATCGAGCACCACGAATCGGAATGGCGCACTGACGAAATCGGCAGTGGACCGCGCGGCGGTGTTGCCAACGGTGGCATCGGCATCACCCCACACGAAGAGCGTGGGTACGCGGATCGCGCCCATGCTCACGCGCAGATCATGCTGCGCGCGATACCAGGCGAGCGCTGCCTCGAGCGCCGCAGGCGTTCCAAGCACCGAAAGATACATGTCGACGGCTGACGGCGGCACACCAGATTCGGCCAGCCGCTCGCGAAGTCGTCGCGCGCCATCCTCGAGCAGCAGCCCCGCTGTAGCAGGATCGAGAAATGCGCGGTGATGACGGGAGCGATATTTCTGATCGCCGTCGGGTGCCTGCAAGGCCTTCGCAAAGGCCGAAGGATGGGGCCGCGACAGGATGGTGAGCGACGCCAGGCGATCGGGATGTCGATCAGCCACCCCCCAGGACACCTGCCCACCCCAGTCATGGCCCGCCAGATGGAAACGACCTGCCTCATGGCCGCAGGCAGCCGCCAGATCGAGTACATCGGACACCAGCCGATCGTAGTGATAGTTGGACAGATCGGCAGGGTCGGGGCGCGCGCCTGGCGAATAGCCTCGCTGATCGGGCGCGACGACCCGAAAGCCCGCCCCGGCGAGCGCCGGAATCTGGTCCCGCCAGGCATGCCGCGACTGCGGATAGCCGTGCAAGAGCACGACCAGATCGCCTTCGGTCGGTCCGGCGACCCAGGCATCGAAGACCAGGCCGCTGCGGGTAGCGATTCGGTGCAACGCAGGCTGTTCGGAAACGCTCATCGGGATCACTCGCTGATGTCGAGGGTGGAACGAGGCCCGCAGGCCTCACCGCTTCACGCAGCCAGCGACAGCGTACCGAAATCAAGCACCGGATGACCGCCTGCGCCCAGTGTCCGGAAACGGATCGTGCCGCCTTCTTTCCAGGCCTGAACCGTCAGCTCGTCACCCGGCATCACCGGACGCGTGAAGCGCGCCGACATCGACTTGAGCCGCTTGGGATCGCCGCCGCACAGTGACTTGATCAGCACCCGGCTGGTGATGCCATAAGTGCACATGCCATGCAGAATCGGTTTTTCGAAACCGCCGCGCCGGGCAAATTCAGGGTCGCTGTGCAAAGGGTTGCGATCGCCGCTCAGGCGATAGAGCAGTGCCTGGTCGGCACGCGTGGGGCAAACCACCTCAAAGTCGGGCGCGCGCTGCGGCACCGGTGCCGGACCCGCCGGGCCCTTGTCACCGCCCCAGCCACCCTCGCCGCGAATAAACACTGCCGAATTGGTCTCGACCAGCAGCTCACCCGATGCGGCATCGACCACATCGGCCGTCGAGGTCACCAGCGCTCCCGATCCTTTATCGAAGATGCCGGTGATCTTGCCGCTGACCCGGACCGTTCCCTGCAAGGGCAGCGGCTTGTGCAGGGTGAATCCCTGCTCGGCATGAACGAGCTTGGTTCGGTCGATCGGGCCAAGATCGGGGCGCGCAGCCGCGCGCTGGGTCAGGACCACACCATAGGCTGGCAGCATCACCAGTTCCTGGTCGGCCGAGTTCTCGGTGGTCAGATTCAGCTCACCGAACGGATCTGCCTGTCCTGCGCCGACGCCCAGCGCATAGAGCATTGCATCGCGTGAGTCCCAGCTGACCTCTGAAGGTCCGGCCGTGCGGCCGACTGCATCCCTGTCGAGTCCCATCTTTTTGTCTCCTGTGGTTCTGAAGTTGTTGAAATGTCGAAAACTCAATAGCGTGGGCTGTTCGGCTCGACCAGTGCCGAATAGACCAGGGTGCGCAACTCACGGCGCACCGGATAGGTGGACGAACCCATCAGCTGGGTCATGAAGATCACCGCAATGTCCTCGACCGGATCGATCCAGAAAGCAGTCGACGCCGCGCCCCCCCAATAAAATTCGCCGACGCTTGAGGGCACCAGCGCTTTCACCGGATCGAATACCACCGCAAATCCGAGACCGAACCCTACGCCAGCATTGGTCGCCTCGGAGAACATCGAGCGCGACATGCTGGCGAGGTCTGCGCCGCCAGGCAGCTGATTGGCAGTCATCATGCGCAGGGTGGCCGGCGACACGAAGTGATGGCCTTTGTATTGGCCACGATCGACCAGCATCTGGCAAAACTTCGCATAGTCACCGATGGTCGACACCAGACCACCGCCGCCGGAATGGAAGACCGGCGGCGTGAGATAGACGCTGGTCTGGGGATCATCCTGCAGCTTCAGGCCGGCCTCGGGCGTCGGCAAATAGCAGGCGGCAAAGCGCGACCGCTGATCTTCACGAACCTGGAACGAGGTTTCGGTCATGCCAAGCGGATCGACGATGCGCTCTTTGACGAAAGACTCAAAGGACTGCCCTGAGATCCGCTGCACCAGCACCCCGAGCACATCGGTCGAGACCGAGTAATTCCAGGCATCGCCGGGCGAAAACTCGAGCGGCAGATTAGCCAGCGCATCGACGAAACCCGCCATATCGAGCGGTCCTGCTCGGTCGGACAGCACCTTCTTGCGATAGGCCGCATCAATGTTGCTTCGAAACTGGAAGCCATAGGTGAGGCCTGAGGTGTGCCGAAGCAGGTCGACCATCTGCATCTCGCGCGACACCCGGGTCGTGATGTAGGGGCCGATGCCGGCGCTGAAGACTGCCAGAGCCTTGAACTCAGGGATAAAGCGGCTGACCGGATCGTCGAGCGCCACCAGTCCTTGCTCGACCAGCATCATGAACGCGAGGCTGGTGATCGGCTTGGTCATCGAATAGATGCGATAGACGGTCTCGGGCGTGACCGGGATGCCGCGCTCGAGGTCGGCATGACCCAGCACCATCTGATGAACCAGTTCGCCCTTGCGCAGGATCTGCAACTGCGCCCCCGGCAGCTTGCCGGTCTTGACGTATTTGTCATCGATGAAGCGATCGATGCGCGAAAGGCGGTCCCGGGCGAAACCCTGGAGGATGGCTTGGGTCATGAAAGTGGACTCCTGCGTGTCAGATTGCAGCGGCCATGCCGTCGCCGGCCGGGTCGGCACCGCCGTCGAGCTTGCCATCATTGAGGCGGATGGCATGAACGAGCGGAAACATGTGGCTGAAGGCATGCCGCATCACCGGATAGCCCCTGGCCTCGAGTGCACGCTGCGTCGATCGCAGAATGCGGTTGGTCACTTCGATGGTATCGGAGGTGGTGCAAAAGCGCGGCGCCTCGACCGCCTCCTGAGCATTCATGCCGAAGTCGACCGCATTGAGAATGGCCTGCAGGTTGCCCATCGTGATCGTGGTGCCACCGGGCGAGCCGACGATGAAAAAGGGTTTGTCGCCCTTGAAGACCATGGTCGGGGACATCGCCGAAAAGCGCGCTTTGCCGGGTGCCAGCGAGCCGGCTCGGCCGGGACGCGGATCGAAGACCATCATGCAATTGTTGTACATGAAGCCCAGGCCGTCGGTGACCACGCCCGAACTCGAGCCAAGCGAATGGGTCAAAGACACGCAGGCGCCTTTGGCGTCAGCCACGCAGATATGCGTGGTCTCCTTGCTCTCGGGGCCACCGGCATTCATGCGGGGCACACGCGTCTTTTCACCGCTGCGAATGCGAGCCGCCATGCGAGCGGCGTACTCCTTGGAGGTGAGCTCGGCCATCGGAATGTCGACAAATCGCGGATCGCCCATGCGCTCGTCTTTATCGACGGTCGCGATCTTCATCGCTTCGCTGACCGTCGCGATGTAATCGGGCGAGTTGTGACCCATCGCAGCCAGATCGAAATGCTCGAGGATATTGAGCATCAGTACGATCATCAGACCGCCGCCAGGCGGCTGGTTGGTGGCCACCCGATAGCCCCGGTAGGTGGTCCACAACGGATCGACCGACTCGGTGGCACAGGCCGCCAGATCGGCCAGAGTGATCAGCCCGCCGTGGGCCTTCATGTCGGCGTCGATCAGATGCGCAATCTCGCCATGATAGAAATCATCGACGCCGTGTTCTGCGATCCGGCGATAGGTGCGCCCCATGTCGGGATTGCGCAGCAACTCGCCCACCTTGCGTGGCTGGCCATCGGGTTTGAGATAGATCTTTGCAGCGGCCGCGCAATCGGTCAGCACCCTGATGCGCTCGATGCGACCTGACTGCGCCGGCTGCATCCAGAAACTGTGCACATGCGGGCGCACCGCAAAACCGGATTCGCAATAACTGATTGCCGGCTGGAGCATGTCTGCCAGCGTGCGGGTTCCAAATCGCCGCAGGGCTTCATCGAAGGCCTTGATGGTGAGCGGCGTCGTCATCGACTGATAGCCGACCTCGTTGACTGCACCCTCGAGCACGAAACCGAAGCCATCATCACATTCGCCGACGATCCGGTCTTGCCACATGTCGGGGCGGGTCGCCAGCGGCGCCCGACCGTGAAAATCGATGAAGGTGTGCACACCCCGCTCGGGCAGATGGATATGCATCGAACCGAACCCGGCCACCCCGCACATCTGCGGATCGACCGCGGTCTGCACCAGGGCCGCGCCGATGGCGGCGTCGATGACATTGCCGCCGGCGGCAAGAATGTCGAGGCCGGCTTCGACCGCCTCGGGCTGGGCCGCACTGACCATGGCTTGATGCATTTTTCAGACCTCCAGACGAAAAGCGTCGCCGTCTTTGACGATATGACCCGCAGTGGCGCCCGCGAAATGGGTGCCGATGACCAGCGTCGGCGTGCCGGCCAGTCTGCCGAACACTTCGCGACGGGTCCTGGTGGACTGCTCGGTGTCGTAATCGGCGCTCGACGCCCAGGCCGGCCAGGCAAGCTGGCAGGGGTGATGGATGAAATCGCCTGTGATCAGGGCGTTTTCGCCCTGCGAGGAGATCGCCACGCTGACATGGCCCGGCGTGTGCCCGACGGTCGGCACCAAGCTGACCTCATCGCAGATCTGGAACGAGGTATCGACCAGATCGACCAGTCCGGCATCAAACACCGGCTTGACCGAATCGTCGAAAATCGCCACCTGCTCGGGCACATCGCGCTTGCCCTGCCAGTACTTGAATTCGGTGCTGGCCATGAGATAGCGCGCATTAGGAAAGGTCGGCACCCATTGACCATCGACCCACATGGTGTTCCAGCCGACATGATCGACATGCAGGTGGGTGCACAACACGGTATCGATTGATTCACGAGCGAAGCCGGCCTGTGCCAGGTCGCGAAGGAAAGGCCCCTGCAGGTTGTTCCAGGCCGGCACCCCGCGGTTCTGCTTGTCGTTGCCAAGACAGGTGTCGACGATGATTCGCCGCGTCGGCGTCTGGATGACCAGCGCATGGATGCTCATCTTGAGCCGACCTTCGTCGTCCATGAAATGAGGCTTCATCCACTCAATCTCGCAGCATGCCTCGCGTGTTGCCTGAGGCAGGATGAATCGCGATCCGCCGACCGATTCGATTTCGAGGATCTTGGTAACGGTCACCGATCCGATGCGCCATGTCTGCACGAGTGTCTCCTCGGGGTGGCAAAGCGAAAACCGTAACACAGCCGTGCACGCAGGACAGCCGTCAGCAGGCAGAATGCGGATCAATAATCCGAACAATGACCCAAGGAGACAGCATGAGACTGAGAAGCCCCCGTATTGCGCCGATTCCGCAGAACGACTGGACGACGGAGCAGGCAACACTGGCGGCCCCGCTGATGACGCGAGGCCCGATCCTGAATATCTTTCGCACACTGCTCGGTCATCCCGATGCGCTGCGTGGCTTTCTCGGCTGGGCAAGCTATGTGCTGAGCAAGCGCAACACCCTGCCCGCTCGCGAGCGCGAAATCGTGGTGTTACGCATCGGTTTCCTGTGCCGCTCGGGCTATGAATGGACCCAGCATTGCGAAATCGGCGAGCGCGCCGGACTGACCAAAGCCGAGATCACCGCCATCAAGCAGGGTGCCCAGGCCTCCAACTGGGTGGCCCCCGAAGTCGCGCTGATCAAGGCCTGCGATGAGCTGCATGCCGATCAGTTCATCACCCCGACCACCTGGCAGGCGCTGTCGACGCACTTCAATCCCAGGCAATGCATGGACGTGGTCTTTACCGCCGGGCAATACACCCAGGTCTCGATGATCCTCAACACGCTTGGCGTGCAGCTCGACGAAGGACAGATCCTGGATCCTGATCTGCGTGCCTATCACGACGAAAAAAACTGAGGAAAGTCAGATGAAAACCCTGAAACTTGGCCGCACCGGTCTCGATGTCTCGCGCCTTTGCCTCGGATGCATGAGCTATGGCGCACCTGATCGCGGCACCCATCCCTGGTCGATGGGTGAGGCCGAGAGCCGCCCCTTCATCAAACGCGCACTCGATCTGGGCATCAACTTTTTCGATACCGCCAATGTCTACTCTGCCGGGACCAGCGAGGAATATGTCGGACGCGCGCTGATCGACTATGCGCGACGCGAGGAAGTGGTCATCGCCACCAAGGTGAACGGTCGGATGCACAAAGGCCCCAATGGCGCCGGCCTGTCGCGCAAGGCGATCATGACCGAGATCGACGCGAGCCTGCGCCGGCTGGGCACTGACCATGTCGACCTCTACCAGATTCATCGCTGGGATGACAGCACCCCGATCGAAGAAACCCTCGAAGCGCTGCATGATGTGGTCAAGGCCGGCAAGGCCCGCTACATCGGTGCCTCATCGATGTATGCCTGGCAGTTCGCCAAGGCACTGGCAATCTCCGAGCGCCACGGCTGGACGCGATTCGTGTCGATGCAAAATTTCGTGAACCTGCTCTACCGCGAAGAAGAGCGCGAGATGCTGCCGCTTTGCCGTGATCAGGGTATTGCCGTTATTCCATGGAGTCCGCTTGCGCGAGGTCGGCTGACCCGCCCATGGGATCAGTCGACAGCACGCCTGGAAACCGATGAATTCGGCCGCACGCTTTACGCGCGCACGGGCGATGCCGACCGCAAGGTGGCCGAAGCCGTCGGTGAGGTGGCACAGGCCCGCGGCGTGCCGCGCGCTCAGATTGCACTGGCCTGGGTGCTGCAGAAGTCTGAGGTGACCGCGCCGATTGTCGGTGCGACGCGTCTGGAACAACTCGACGACGCGGTTGCTGCGCTCTCGATCACGCTCAGCGCACAGGAAATCGCAACGATGGAAGCGCCCTATGTGCCCCATGCGGTCACAGGTCACGCCTGAGCGATCTGATCGCACAAAAAGACCGGGCCGATCGCAAACGCAGTGCGATCGGCCCGGCTGCCGACACACCCGGGACGGATCCCGGGAATAGCGGAACTCAGTTTGCTTTGTTGATGTCGACCCGGCGAGCGGCTCGATCTTCATAGCTGCCAGTCAGATACTCGGGCGGCTGCATCGTGACGTTGGCTTCCGGCACACCAGCCGCGACCATTGCGTCCTTCACTGCCTTGGCACGGTTCTTGGCAAGTTCTTCGTTACGCGCCGGATCGCCAGTCTTGTCGGTGTAGCCGGTCACCGCATACTTGCCATCCTTCGAAACCTGCGCCACGACCGCGGCAATGGTTTTGGAGCCTTCCGCGCCGATGTCGAACTTGTCGAGTTCGAAGTAGACCGAGGCAGGAAGCGCAAGCGCTGCAGCAGGTGCCGGTGCAGAAGCCGCCGGCGGTGCTGCCGGCACGGGCGCGGGCGCCTTGGGCGAGAACGCCTGCCACAGCAGGTAAGCACCGATCAGCGCGGCCAGCCAGGGCAACCACTTCATCAGCCCTGACGACGCAGGCGCAGCCGCCGGAACCGCTTTGGCGATGGCAGGCGCAGCGACTGCAGCCAGCGATGCAGGAACCCGATCCAGCATGTTCGAGAAGCTGCTAAAGCCAAGGGCGCTGGTCAGTCGGGGATCAACGTTGGCTTTCGCGAGCGTGGCCTTCTGACCAAGCAGCAGATTCGCCAGCCCAGTCGCATCCAGGCCACGTTCGGAGACGAGCTTCTTGATCATGCCGAACAGAAACGGCAAGGCGATGCTGATCAGCGAGCTTGCCGAACCCGCCTTGATTCCGGCGACTGAGGACAAGGCGCTGGCGAGTCCGGAGGCCTTGTCGCCACCGAACAGACCGGAGACGAGACTGGCCCCGGTCGAGAGCAATTTGTCGGTCGGTGCACCGCCGCCAAGGATTCCGGCGATGTTCGACAGCATTCCCGGGTCAATGTTTGCGCCCGTCACCAACTTGAAAAGATCGCCTGCACCCTGGGGGGTGGACGATTTCTGCATCATGCCACCCAGCAAAGTCGGAATCAGCGAAGTGACCGCCGACTGAACGCCGCCTTCGCTCTCACCAAGCATCTTGCTGACTGCACCAACCATGCTCTGACTCGGTCCACCTGAAAACAGCTCGAGGATGTTGCTGACCATGAATTTCTCCGTAAAAAAGATTTTTACAAACCTGACCTGATACGGGTTTGCCGGGGCGAGATGGTATCAGGGAGATGTGAATTAATTCACACATATTCCGGAAAGAGAAAACTTTTTACTGCCCTGAGGCGACTGGGTCGGCAGTTTGACAGTATTCGGCACTGACGTTCGCTATGGGAGAAAGCCAATGCTAATCTGGCGGCCGTTCCCCGGATCAAACAACCATGGCAACACGACACCCCGCAGCAAGAAGCAATTCGGTCAAGGCTAATGCAGTGCCCACCCGGCGTGGACGCCCGCCACGCAAGGTCTATATCAATGTGCTCGTGAAAGCAACCACCCGCGATGGACTTGCAAAACTCAAGGCGAGCGGCTCGCTTGCCAGCCAGGGCGAAGTCATCGATGAACTCGTCGAGCGCATCCTGAGCGTCAAAGCCCGAAACGGGGACTGAAGCGGCAAGGCTCAGGCACCTGAGCGTGGCACCACCGATTCAAATCAGCCTAAGCGGCTTAGGCCGCGCTAAGCAATCTCGCGCAGGAAAGCGTCGATGAGCGACAGCGTCGCTTGCGCTTGTTCCTGCTGAATCCAGTGCCCGGCGCCTTCGACCAGATGCACGCCAAGCATCCGCGTGCAGCCCGAAGCGACCATTGCCTTGAGTTCACCGGGCTTCTGGAAGGTGCCCCAGTCGCTTGCACCGGCAATGTAGGCGCAAGGCACGTCGATCTTGCGCCCCGCAAAGAGCTGATGCTCTGCGACATAGCGACCGCCGGTTGAGCAGCGATACCACTGCAGGCCCCCCTGAAATCCGATGCGTGCATAGTCGGCGACATAAACCGCGAGCTCGTGATCGGGCAGCCAGCGGCATGCCGCGACCTGCTCTGCGCCGGGCATATAAGGCGCGACCGTCGCAGGCATATCGCTGTCGAGGTTCATCACGTAGTAGAGAGGCAACTTTGCCATCGAAGTGGCCGACCAATCGGGGAGCTCATAAGGTCGGTTTTCAGGCCAATCGGCACTCTTCATGTGATAGTAGGCACGCAGGAAAGCATGAAGCCCCTGCGGCGCATCGAGCATGTCGCGATTGGCTTCGGGAGTCGAGTAGTACCACTGGTAGTGCTTGCGCGCGCGCGGCAATCCGGCCAGCGCGGTCTGCAGATCGGGCGCCCGCGAAGGTTTGAGGGATGGCTGGATGGCGGTGTCGAAGGGCAAGGCAGGCGGCCCGCCGAAAGGCGCGCTCATCAGCACCACCGACCGAAACACATCAGGACGCACCAGAGCGCACCAGGCCGCGACCGGCGAGCCGAAATCGTGTCCGATGACCGCCTTGACGCTTCGATGCCCCAGGGCGTGCACCAGGCCGATGGCATCACGCGCCAGATTGAGCATTCGAAATTCATCGAGATCGGCCTCATAACGACCATCCCAGCCCGTGGTCCGTCCATAGCCGCGCTGATCGGGTGCCACCACGTGATAGCCGGCATCGGCCAATGCCGGCATCAGCTTTCGCCAGCTGTAGGCGAGCTCGGGAAAACCGTGCAGCAGCAGCAGGCAGGGCCGCCCGGGAGATTCAAATCCGGCCTCGAGCACATGCATGCGCAGTCCGTTGATGTTTTCGACAAAGCGCGATCGCATCCCAGGCGGCAACAGCGATGCATCGAGCGGCTCGGGAAGGCGGGCGTCAACCGCTTGGTCAGCTGCAGGGGATAGGCTCATATCGGCAGTCTCTTGTGGGTTGTCGGATCGAACCAATGCAGGCTTTCGGGCGCAATCTGCAGACCGACGATCTGGCCCGGACTCGGGGCCGCAAGGCGCGCGTCGGTTCGAACAATAAAGGGCGCATCGGCCATTCGGCCATGGATGAGTCGCTCGGCACCGAGTAACTCGACGAGCTCCACCTTCATCGGCCAACCCTGGTCGGCGAGCCGTGCATGCTCCGGCCGCACGCCCAAGATCAAAGCACCGTCACGCGGAACATCTTCCTGCAAGGGCAGTTCGCAGCCAGCGTGAACCAGGCGCGAACCCTCGCCAAGAACCGGCATGAGGTTCATGGGAGGCGCACCGATAAAGCCGGCAACGAAGGTCGACTCAGGAGCCTGATAGATCGCCTCTGGCGTCCCGATCTGCTCGATCAGGCCGGCATTCATGACGATGACCCGCTGGGCCAGTGTCATGGCCTCGACCTGATCATGGGTCACGAACAGCGAGGTCACACCGAGTTCGGCGTGCAACTTGCGGATCTCGATGCGGGTCTGAGCTCGCAGTCGCGCGTCGAGGTTGGACAGCGGCTCATCGAACAGGAACACCTGGGGTTCGCGCACGATGGCCCGGCCCATTGCCACGCGCTGGCGCTGTCCGCCGGACAGTTGCCCAGGCTTGCGATCGAGAAAGGCTTCGATCTCGAGAATCGCAGCCGTCCTGCGCACACGCACCGAAATCTCGTCGCGGGGCACGCGGGCGATTTTCAAACCATAAGCCATGTTGTCGAACACGCTCATATGCGGATAAAGCGCGTAGTTCTGGAACACCATCGCGATATCGCGCTCGGCCGGTTCGATGTCGTTGACGACCCGCTGCCCGATGGCAATCTGGCCGCCTGTGATTTCCTCGAGCCCTGCAACCATCCGCAGCAGGGTGCTCTTGCCGCAACCGGAGGGCCCGACGATCACGATGAACTCACCGTCGGCGACCTCAGCGCTGACACCATGAATCACCCGATTCACGCGGATGCCCGCCCGGTAGTCTTTCACCACATCACGAATCGACAGCGCCGCCATTCATTCCCCTTGCATCATCACTTCTCGGCGTCGACCAGACCCTTGACGAACCACTTCTGCATCAGAAGGACGACCAGCGCCGGCGGCAGCATCGCAAGTATCGCGGTTGCCATCACCACATTCCATTCATTGCCGGCATCACCGCCGGCAAGCATGCGCCGGATGCCCATGACGATCGGATACTTCGACTCATCGGTCGTAAAGAGCAGGGGCCAGAGATACTGGTTCCAGCCATAGATGAACTGGATCACGAAAAGCGCGGCAATACTGGTTGCCGACAGCGGCAGCAGCACATCGATGAAAAAACGCATCGGACCGGCGCCATCGATGCGCGAGGCCTCGACCAGCTCGTCAGGGACGGTCAAAAAGAACTGCCGAAACAGAAAAGTCGCTGTAGCCGAAGCGATCAGCGGTACGGTCAGACCGGTATAGGTATTGAGCAGACCCAGGCCGGCAACCACCTGATAGGTCGGCCCGATCCGCACTTCGACCGGCAGCATCAGCGTGATGAACACCATCCAGAAGCAAAGCGTGCGGCCCGGAAACCGAAAATAGACGAAAGCAAAGGCCGACAGCATCGAGATCGAAATCTTGCCAAGGGCTATCACCATGGCACAGATGAAACTGACCTTGAGCATCGGTGCAACCGGCGAAATACGACTGCCGGAGGCGGTCTGTCCGCCAAAGAGCGCCGCCCGATAGGTGTCAATCAGATTCGAGCCGGGCCACAGTGACATCGGCGCCTGCTGCACGATTTGCTCCGAGGTCTGCGTCGATGCGACCAGGGTGACATAGAGCGGGAACGAGACCAGCAAAACGCCGAGCACCAGCACCAGATGTGCGACAAGGGTGATGACCGGGCGGCGTTCAACCATCTCAGTACTGCACGCGTCTTTCGACGTAGCGAAACTGCACAACGGTGAGCGCAATCACGATCGCCATCAGGATCACCGATTGGGCTGCAGATCCGCCGAGGTCCATGGCCTTGAAGCCGTCGTAGTAGGCCTTGTAGACCAGGATTGCGGTGTCCTTGCCCGGGCCACCCTGCGTGGCCGCATCGACGATCGCAAAAGTATCGAAGAAGGCGTAGACGATGTTGATGACCAGCAAGAAGAAGGTGGTCGGCGACAGCAAGGGAAAGACGATGGTCCAGAAACGATGCCAGGGGCGCGCACCGTCAATCGCTGCGGCTTCAATCAGGCTTTTCGGTATCGACTGCAGACCCGCCAGAAAAAACAGGAAGTTGTAGGAGATCTGTTTCCAGACCGCCGCCATCACGATCAGCGCCATCGCCTGGTTGCCGTTGAGCAGGTGATTCCATTCGATGCCAAGGCTGCGAAGCGCATGACTCACGATACCTACCGACGGCGCGAACATGAAAAGCCAGAGCACTCCTGCGATCGCCGGCGCCACCGCATAAGGCCAGACCAGCAGCGTGGTGTAGAGCGTGGCGCCACGGATCACCCGGTTGGCCATGACCGCCAGCAAGAGGGCTATGCAGATGCCGCAGGAGGCAACCAGCAGCGAGAAGACCGCCGTCGTGCGAAAGGACGCCATGTAGCTGCCATCCGAGAAGAGCCGCTCGAAATTTTCGAGACCGACGAACTGGGTCGACCCGCCAAAGGCATCTTCCAGCAGCACGCTCTGGTAGAGCGCGCTGCCGGCCGGCCAAAAAAAGAAAATCGTGACAATGACCATCTGGGGCGCGACCAGGAGCCACGGCAACCAGCGGTTGCCGAAACGGACGCGCTTTTCGATGGCCAATCGATTGCAGGATCAGGAGCGGTTGGCTTTCTCGAAGCGCTCAAGCTGCTCGTTACCGCGACGCACAGCGGTATCCAACGCTTCTTTGGCACTCTGCTTGCCCGCCCACACACCTTCAAGCTCCTCGTCGATGATCGCGCGGATCTGCACGAAGTTGCCGAGCCGAATGCCACGCGACTTGTCGGTGGTCTTGCGGATCATCTGGTTGACCGCGACGTCGGACCCAGGATTCTTGGCATAGAAGCCCGATTTCTCGGTCATCTCGAAGGCAGCCAGAGTGATCGGCAGATAGCCGGTCGCCTGATGGCTCTTGGCCTGCACGTCAGGGCGGCTCAGGTAATCGAAGAAGGCACCAACGCCCTTGTAGTCGACCGGCTTCTTGCCTGCCATGACCCACAGGCTCGCGCCGCCGATCACGGTGTTCTGGGGCGTGCCCGGCACATCCGGGTAATAGGGAAGCGTGGAAATGCCCGAGGCAAATTTCGCGTTGCGCTTGATATTGCCGTAAGCGGCCGACGACCCGGTATACATCGCGCATTCGCCGGACACGAAAGTGGCATCGGCTGCACCAGCGCGCCCCTTGTAAAAGAAAAGCCCCTGACGCGACAGATTGGCCAGATTCTCGATGTGACGGACATGCAGCGGCGTGTTGAAGACCAGGCGCGCGTCGAGGCCATTGAAGCCATTGCGCTTGGTCGCGAACTCGGTGTTGTGCCATGCAGAGAAACTCTCGAGCTGCGTCCAGCTTATCCAGCTCGTTGTCAGCGGGCACTTGTGGCCGCTTGCTTTCAGCTTCGCTGCAGCCAGCGCGACTTCAGGCCAGGTGGTCGGCGGCTTCTCTGGGTCCATGCCGGCCGCTTTGAAAGCATCCTTGTTGTAATGGAAGACCGGGGTCGAGCTATTGAAGGGCAAGCTCAGCATCTGACCATTAGGCGCTGTGTAGTAGCCGGAGACTGCCGGCACATAAGCCTTGGGGTCGAACTTCAGGCCAGCATCGCTCATCACCTTGGTCACCGGCACGATCGCGCCCTTGCTTGCCATCATCGTGGCCGTGCCGACCTCGAAAACCTGCAGGATGTGCGGCGCATTACCGGCGCGAAACGCCGCGACGGCCGCGGTCATCGCTTCATCGTAACTGCCCTTGAAAACCGGGACGACCTTGTAGTCCTTCTGCTGGTCATTGAAGTCCTTGGCCAGCCCGTTGACCCATTCGCCGAGCGCGCCGCCCATTGCATGCCACCACTGGATCTCGACTTGCGCATAAGCCGGCGTCGCAACTGCCACGATCGCCGCCGCGATGAGTGCTCTGAACTTCATTGTTTTCCCCTGATGGACTGGTCTGCGCCAGGATGACAAAGCGGCTGAGTCTGTCGGTCCACCGTGACAAATACATGTCAAATTACCGACCGTCGTCTAGAATGCCGTTCGTCTGAAAGCTACCCAATCGATCCGGATCTTGTGTTTATGCCTGCGCGCCTGCCCGTCATCGATGCTCTGAAGGGTATCGCGTCTCAGTTGATCGTCCTTCATCACCTTGCGTTTTATGGCCCGATGTCGGACGTGGTGAGCCCGTATCTGGGCGGGCTGATCGACTGGCTGAGTGCGAACGGACGCATCGCGGTGCAGGTGTTTCTGGTGATGGGAGGCTACATGGCAGCCCGGGCACTCGCCCCGCAAGGCAGGGCGAACTTCGAGTCGCCGTTGCCGGTCATGATCCGACGATACCTGCGGCTGTCGATCCCCTATGCAGCAGCCGTCGGCGTGGCCATCGTCGCAGCAGCCATCGCCCGGCATTGGGCAAACTTCGATTCAACCCCTGCCACGCCGTCGCTCTACCAGCTATTCGCCAACCTGCTGATGGTGCAGAACATCGTCGGCCAGGACTCACTTTCTGCCGGACTCTGGTACGTCGCAATCGACCTACAGCTTTACTGCGGCCTGAGCGCGCTGTTGTGGCTGGCCTCGCGCCAACCGGGTCACTGGCTGGCTCCGATGCTGGTTGCGATGGGCATGACTGCTTCCCTTTTTTACTTCAACCGGGAAGCCGCCTTCGACATCTGGGGCATTTATTTCTTTGGCAGCTACGGTCTGGGCGCCCTCACCTGGTGGGCAAGCACCTCAAAGCGCCCGGTCACGATGGCGACGCTGATCGCGATGATCGTCGGCCTCGCCCTGATCCTTGATTTTCGCACCCGAATCGCGGTAGCTCTGGCTGTGGCGGCACTGCTCTTTGCGTCGAGCCTGATCAGGCCTTTGCCACGCAGCGAGGCATCACACACCCGTGGCGAACAGTTCATCGCCTGGCTCGGCCGGATTTCCTATTCGGTCTTTCTCGTGCATTACCCGATCTGCCTGCTCGTCAATGCCGGCGTGACGCGCTTTTTTGGGGGCAGCCACCTTGCCAACGGGCTTGGGCTGATCATGGCGCTGGTTGCCAGCACGATGGCGGGCGCCGCCTTCCATCGGTATGTCGAGCTTGGTTTCTCGGTCGACGCACTGCGTTCGCGAGCGGGTAAGGGGACAGCGGCTGCGACCCGCTGATCAGTTCCTGCCAGGCCCGCACCACGGGTTCGCACGCATGTCGGTCACACCGCGTCAAAGCATTCATGCCTGACGAAACCCCTGGTTGTCCGGCGAGGGATATGATTGTCCGGTTGCCCGATTCAGCCTTGAAAGACGTCCCCTAGCCACTGACTCAACCGGGTCGAACCCACCGGGCGGTGCTCATTGCCGCCGGCCTCTCAACTGGATTTGCCATGACCAAAGATCAAGCCCCGATGTCGCCGGCCGAGCAAGCGCTGCGCGAGGCCGCGCTCGACTATCACCGTTCACCGACCCGCGGCAAGATATCGGTCTCGCCGACCAAGCCGCTGTCCAATCAGCGCGATCTCTCGCTTGCCTACTCGCCAGGCGTTGCTTATGCCTGCCTTGAAATCGAACGCGAACCGTCATTGGCCGCCGATTACACGTCGCGCGCCAATCTCGTCGGCGTGATCACCAATGGCACGGCCGTGCTAGGCCTGGGCGACATCGGGCCGCTGGCAAGCAAGCCGGTGATGGAGGGCAAGGGCTGCCTGTTCAAGAAGTTTGCCGGGATCGATGTCTTTGATATCGAACTCGCCGAGAAGGACCCCGACAAGCTGATCGAGATCATTGCGGCACTCGAGCCGACATTGGGCGGCATCAACCTTGAAGACATCAAGGCACCCGAGTGCTTCGAGATCGAGCGCAAGCTGCGCGAGCGTCTGTCGATCCCCGTCTTTCACGACGATCAGCACGGCACGGCCATCATTTCAGCCGCCGCGCTGCTCAACGGCCTGGAGCTGGTCGGCAAGCCGATCGAATCGGTCAAGTTGGCCGTGTCGGGTGCCGGTGCGGCAGCCATCGCGGTGCTCGACGTCTTTGTCGGGCTCGGCATGCGCCGCGAAAACATTTTCGTGTGCGATTCGAAAGGCGTGATCCACGACGAACGTCAGGGTCTCGACGTCTCAAAGCAACGCTATGCCAGGCGCACCGAGGCACGCGTTCTGGCCGATGTCGTCAATGGCGCGGATGTATTTCTGGGTTGCTCGGCCGCAGGCGTGCTCACGCAGGAGATGGTGGCCAGCATGGCGCAGCGCCCGATCATCCTTGCGCTGGCCAATCCCGAACCCGAGATCAGACCCGAGCTGGCCAAGGCGGTTCGGCCGGATTGCATCATCGCCACCGGTCGCTCCGACTATCCCAATCAGGTCAACAATGTCCTGTGTTTTCCTTATATTTTTCGTGGTGCCCTCGATGCCGGCGCAACACGGATCACCGAAGCAATGCAACTGGCCTGCGTTCGCGAGATCGCGGATCTCGCCAAGGCGGAGCTGTCGGATGAGGTTGCCGCGGCTTATCCGGGCCAGGACCTTCGCTTCGGCCCGGACTACCTGATTCCCAAGCCCTTCGACAGCCGCCTGATCCTCCGTATCGCACCGGCGGTTGCCAAGGCTGCTGCGGAGTCAGGCGTGGCCACCCGACCGATCGCCGATCTCGATGCCTACCGCGCGTCGCTCACGAGCTTCATTACCCATACCGGTCTGTTCATGACCCCGGTGTTTGCCGCAGCGCGCGCGCAACCGCGACGCGTCGTCTATGCCGAAGGCGAGGATGAGCGGGTCCTGCGTGCGGTGCAGGCCGCCATCGACGAAGGGATGACGCGCCCGATCCTGATCGGAAGACCGAATGTAATCGAAAGCCGAATTGCGCGTGCCAGCCTGAGAGTTCGGCCGGGCGCCGACTTTGATCTGGTCGATCCGGAAGATGACTCACGCTTTCGCGACTACTGGACCGACTATCGACAGCTGATGAGTCGTCGAGGCGTGACCCCCGAACTCGCGAAATCGCTGATGCGCCAGTCGACCACCACCATCGCCGCAATGATGGTCAGACGAGGCGATGCCGATGCGATGGTGTGCGGGCTGGTGGGTCGCTTCGACGAGCACCTGGAGCGGGTGCAGGAAATCATCGGCCTGGCCAAGGGCGCCTCATGCATGGCGGCCATGAATGCGGTCATGCTGCCCGAGCACACGCTGTTCATGACCGACACCATGGTCAATGAGGCGCCCAACGCCGACCAGCTCGCCGAAATTGCGAGCATGGCAGTGCAAGCCATGTCGCTGTTTGCGGTAACCCCAAAGGTCGCTTTCGTTTCGCACTCGATGTTCGGATCGAGCCAGCGACCCGGTGCGATCAAGATGCGGACTGCGGCCGAGCGCTTCGCGGCCCTGCATCCGCAGATCGAGTCCGATGGCGAAATGCACGGTGATGCGGCGCTGTCCGAAGAAGTCCGGCTGGCCTATCTCCCGGATTCACGGCTGAGCGGCTCCGCCAACCTGCTGGTCATGCCGAATCTCGATGCCGCGAACGTGCTCTTCAACGTGATCAAAACGACAGGCGGCAAAGGCATCACCGTGGGGCCGATCCTGCTGGGCGCGGCTCGCCCGGTGCACATCATGACGCCGTCGGCCACCGTGCGGCGCATCCTCAACATGACCGCGCTGGCGGTCGCGCAGGCAAGCCTGCGCTGACGGCCGGTCAAGGCGCCGAGCTGCGAGCCCGCGCGACTACTTGCGCGGGTTGTCGCTTGCGCCGCGATTGCCAGGCATCGCCGCTGGAGCGGAGCCTGGCGCGCCAGCGGCACTTGCCGGCGTCACGCCAAGCTGCTTGGCCATTGCCGCCTCGAGCACCGACAGCTTGGGCTCGATCTGAGTCCGAGTCTCATTGACCAGCTTTTCAGAAAGGGTGCGCTGCATGCCCGGTGCAAGCTGCTGAAAGCGCTTGATGACCGGCGACTCGAACCAGTTGATCAGCTGCTTGAGTTCATCCTCATTGAAGTTGCTGTCGAGCTCGGTACCGATCACGGACGGCGCAAGCTTGACCGCACGATCCCGCAGCAGCGGCACCGCTTCGTCGGCATATTTCTTGAGGTCGGCATCGATGGCCTTGACGACCGCATCGCGCTTTTCGGCAGGAACATTCTGGATCAGTTGTCGTGCCTGCATGCTCAGCTGGACGGCGGGCTGTTCGGCCAGACCTCGCGCCATGGCTTCGACGCCCGGCTGTTGCAGCAGAACGATCCTGTTGACGAGCTCTTTCTTCGATTGAGCCAACACCGGCGCGGCAGTCAGGCTCAGCAACAATAAAGCCGCAGCCATGCTGCGAAATGGTGTTTTCATCGGGGTAACTCCTGGGCGGCTGATGGCTGCCGGTCAATTGGGGGGCCAAGATTACCTCAGCTTTCAGACGGGCTGAAACCCGACCCTCAAGCGGGACTGCCGATTTTCCCTCGCGTTTTCATCGGCTCACCCCTTGAGCCATCGATGAAGCATCCTCATATGGAAAGCGTGAATCGAGCGCCCGCGCACGGGCTCTGTCATTCAATTCAAATGGGTAACGACATGCTGACTCCCAACGAAAGAACCGTCCTTCAGTTGCGCTTCGGGCTTGGCACCGGCGATGCATCCAGCGGCCTGACACTGGTCGAAATCGCGCGTGAGCTGAGCATCTCGACGCAGCGCGCCAGCCAGCTTGAGGCCAGCGCCCTGGCCAAGATGCGAGCCGCCATGCGCGAGCGCGGCATCGAATCGCTTGAAGATGTGCTGTGAGCCAGAGCCGCTCACAACACGTCAGGGCACGATCAGAACCTTGCCGGTTACCTTGCGCGCCGACATGTCGTTAAGTGCCTGCGCCACCTGATCGAGGCGGTAAGTGCCGGAGATATGCGGACGCAGCCTGCCCTGTGCAAGCCATTCCAGCATCTCGGCCATGCCCGCTGCATTGGCAGCCGGTTCGCGCTTGGTGAATTCACCCCAGAAAACGCCGACCACCGACGCACCCTTCAGCAGCATCAGGTTCAAGGGCAGCGCAGGAATCTGACCATTGGCAAATCCGATGACCAGGTAGCGGCCGCGCCAGCCGATCGACCGAAACGCCGGCTCGGCAAACTTGCCGCCGACCGGGTCATAAATGACATCCGGCCCTTTGCCGCCAGTCTCGCGCTTGATCGCCTCGCGCAGGTCTTCCTTTTCGTAGTTGATCGTCGCATCGGCACCATGCTCGCGGCAGATCGCCAGCTTCTCATCGGTCGAGGCCGCGGCGATGACCCGCGCGCCAATGGCCTTACCGATCTCGACCGCCGACAAGCCGACCCCGCCGGCTGCACCGAGCACCAGCATGGTTTCACCGGGCTTCAAGGCGGCGCGATCGCGGACCGCATGCCACGAGGTGCCATAAGTGAGGGTGAATGCGGCTGCGACCTCGAATGACAGGCCGGGCGGCATCGGCACGACCTTTTCAGCCGGGGCGATGATCTCTTCGGCGAAACTGCCAACGCCGCTGTAGACGATGACGCGATCGCCAGCCTTGACGCTGGTCACGCCGGTGCCGACCGAGATCACTTCACCGGCGCCCTCCGATCCCGGGGTGAAAGGCAAGGTCGGTTGCACCTGATATTTCTTCTGGATGATCAGTACGTCAGGGAAGTTCACGCCGGCCGCCCTGACTCGGATTCGGACCTCTCCCGGACCGGGTTCACGACCAGCAAGCTCTTCGACCACCAGCTTTTCGGCAGGACCCCATTCTTTACAGAGAACGGCTTTCATTTTTTTCCCCTTTGCATTTCGGTCCGAAAGTCTACCTTCTGCGCAATGCGAAGGCCCGGAATTGCCCGTGTATCCTGTCGCCTTCAAGTTTCACAAAGAGGAGACCCGACCGTGAACCTGCAAGAACTCAAGCGCAATCTGACCATCCCGGTGATCGGTTCGCCGCTTTTTATTATCTCGACACCCGATCTGGTGATCGCTCAGTGCAAGGCCGGCATCGTAGGCTCCTTTCCAGCACTCAACGCCCGCCCGGCAGAAATGCTCGAGCAATGGCTGATCCGCATCAATACCGAACTCGACGAATACAACCGCGCGCATCCCGAGCGGCCTGCTGCGCCCTATGCGGTCAATCAGATCGTTCACAAATCGAATGATCGACTCGAGCACGACCTGGCAGTGTGTGTGAAGTACAAGGTGCCGCTGGTCATCACCTCGCTGGGCGCGCGCGACGACCTCAACGATGCGGTGCATTCCTATGGCGGCATGGTGCTGCATGACGTGATCAACCAGAAGTTCGCACACAAGGCGATCGAAAAGGGCGCCGACGGGCTGATCCTGGTCGCGTCGGGCGCAGGCGGTCATGCCGGCGTGCAGTCACCCTTCGCGCTGGTTCAGGAAACCCGCGAATGGTTCAAAGGACCGATCGCGCTGTCGGGCTCGATTGCCTCGGGCGAATCGGTGCTGGCCGCCGAGGCCATGGGCGCCGACTTCGGCTATATCGGCTCGGCCTTCATCGCGACACGCGAAGCGAATGCCGCCGACGGTTACAAAGCAGCGATCGTCGACGCGACTGCCGGCGACATCGTCTACACCAATCTCTTCACCGGCGTGCATGGCAACTATCTGCGCCCGTCGATCGTGGCCGCCGGCCTCGATCCCGACAATCTTCCCGAAAGCGATCCGAGCAAGATGCAGTTCGGCTCGGGCGGCAGTGGCAAGAGCAAGGCATGGCGTGACATCTGGGGCTGTGGCCAGGGTATCGGCACGCTGCACGATATTCCGACCGCGGGCGAGCTGGTTGAGCGGCTGACCCGGCAATACGATGCAGCGCGTGCCCGACTTGGCCTGGCAGTGGCGCAGCGACAGGCCGCCTGATGACGCAGCGCGCGCCGACCGAATTGAAGGAGGCATCCGTCATGTCCACCCATCAGCGTCTTGCCCTTGACCCTGCAAGGCGGCGCCTGCTCGCCAGTTCACTCATCCTGCCGGCAAGCCTGTTACCCGGCGGGGTCGGTGCCCAGGAAGCCTGGCCTGCCCGGCCGGTCAAAGTGGTCGTGCCCTTCCCGGCGGGTGGCGTGGTTGATCTGGTGACGCGTGCGGTCACCGACCGCCTGACCGCGGTCTTCAAACAGCCCTTTGTGGTGGAAGACCGACCTGGGGCCAATGGCAACATCGGCACCGAGGCGGTGGCGCGTTCAGCGCCCGACGGCTACACCCTGCTGACCGGCTCGCCGGCAACCGTCACGCAGCCTCTGCTGTCCACATCGACCCGGTTCAAGACCTCTGATTTCGTAGGAGTCGGACTCATCGGGGCGCCGCCGAACCTGTTCGTCGTGGCGCCTTCGGTGCCGGTCAAGACCCTGCGCGAATTCGTCGAATATGCCAAGGCCCGACCCGGGCAACTCAATGTGACCAACCCGGGCGTGGGCACCTCGAACCACCTCGGCCAGGAACTCTTTTTCGCAGGTACTGGCCTGCAGTTGAACAATGTTCGCTATCCGGGTCAGCCGCAGATGATCCCCGACCTCGCCAGCGGGCAGGTTCAGTTTGGTGCCCTGACCGCGGCGCTTGCCTTGCCGCATATTCGCGAAGGCAGGCTGCGAGCGCTCGCTATCAGCGCACCCAAGCGCTGGAGCGAATTGCCGGATCTCCCGACCATCGGCGAGGCCGGTTTTGCATCGGCGATGTTTCTGCCCTGGTACGGTTTTCTCGCGCCGGCAGGTACTCCCAGGCCGATCGTCAAACGCCTGTCCGACGAAATCCTGGCGGCGCTGAACACGCCCGAAGTCGTCGCCCGACTCGACAAGATGGGCACACAGATCACGCCCGGCTCGGCCGATGAGTTCGACGCCCTGCTGCGCAGCGAGACCGAGCGTTGGTCTGTACTGATTCGCGAACGGAATATCCGCAGCGAAAGCTGAACCGCCTGCCGGGCTAGCGAATCGCACAGCTCACGGACCGAGCTGTGCGATTCCTGGCGCTGGACGCTTCGAAGAATCTGCGTCGCACCCATCCCAACGAGCGATTGACTGTTGCGCTGTCGAGACACACTCTCGACATGATGAATCCATCCCCCAAGCCTGACTTCGATGGACACGATTTCGATCCGGCGCTTGCCGTGCGGATCGTCGAATCGCTTGCATCAGGCATCATCGTCTGGGCCGACGATGGCTCGATTGTCAGTGCCAACCAGGCGGCGTTGACCATGATCGGTGCCGGCGGGCGTCAGGACAGCCTGCCCAATCATTCACGCGATGCCGGCTTCGCCTGCTGCGGTCTGCACCTGCTTCGAATCGACGGCAGCGCGTTGCCGACCGAGGAACTGCCAAACAAGTTGGTCCGCCGCACCGGGCAGCCCATCGTCGGCCAGCTTGTGGGCTTTCGCCGACCAGGTCGAGCGCTCGTCTGGGCGCTGGTCGATGCGTGTCCGATTGAGCCGTCTGAACACGGCGGGCGGACCGGCGTGATCTCGACGCTGACCGATGTCACCCGACTGATCAGCTTGCAGATCGACGATGCCGGGGCGTCGGAGCAACTGTCGGTGGCCACGCAGGTCGGTGCGATCGGCGTTGTTCGCTGGCAAGTCAGCCGGCCTGAATGCGAACTCGATCATGCCGCCGAGGCGATCCTCGACTTGCCCCACCGGGATGAAGGCCACCCGATTGCGACCGTTCTCGCTCGCTTTGACAAGCGCCATCACGGCAAGATTCGCCGTGGACTGGTCAATGCAATTCTTGAACGCAGAAGGATGGATATTGCGCTTTGGATCACCCGGTCGGACGGGGCTCGACGCAAGCTGCGATTCAGCACAGTGGTCAGCAGTAACCCTGATCGACGTCAGACAACCGTGATGGCCATGCTCAGGGATGTGACCTCCGAAGTCGAACTTGCGAAGTCGATACAGGAGCGCGACGATGCCCAGGCCGCCAATCGGCGCAAATCTGACCTGCTGGTCCGTGCAAGCCATGATCTGCGATCGCCTCTGCAGTCCATCCTCTGGAATGCGGCGCTGATGAGCGGAGCAACTGACATCCGCCCCGAGCAGGTCCAGCGGTCGGCCTCCCGGATCCTGTCGGCCGGCAATCACCTTGCCACGCTGGTCTCGGATGTTCACGACGCGGCAACGATCTCATTGGGTCGGCTGAAGATTGCCATGCAGGCGGTGAGCGTCGCGCCGTTGTGCGAGGCTGCGATCGCGGTCAATGAGCCTGTCGCACAGCGCAGCAGGATTTCGCTGTCGGTGCGGGTGCCACCGGACATCGAGGTGATCGCCGATCCGACCCGGCTTCGACAGGTTCTGATCAACCTGGTGTC
Organism: Burkholderiales bacterium; assembly: GCA_947487165.1. Taxonomy (GTDB): domain Bacteria; phylum Pseudomonadota; class Gammaproteobacteria; order Burkholderiales; family Burkholderiaceae_E; genus UBA4615. The sequence goes on along the minus strand of CANKWX010000008.1, from coordinate 23,324 downwards.
CAACGCGGTCAGCTACAACCGGGTCGATGGCTCGATCGAGATCAGGGCATCCACTGACGACAGGCGGGTGCGCATTGAGGTGGCCGACAGCGGCTGTGGCATCTCGGCACAGGAAATCGGGCAGATCTTCGAGCCCTTCTTTCGCGGCGAGCATTCGGGCGCCAACCAGGGCAGCGGACTGGGTCTGGCCATCAGCCGCAGCCTGGTCGAAAACATGGGCGGCACGCTGGGTGTTCGCAGCGTCATTGGCGAGGGCTCGGTCTTTGTGATCGAACTCAACCGGGCGCAGCCCGACGCCAGCATCGCATCGATGCCGACTTTGCCCGGGCCGCAGTCTGACGATTGTCGGCGGGTCTGAGGCAGCACCCGGCCTGAGGCTGAGCCCTTGTTCGGGGAATCAGGGCATCCTGCTGAATCGCAGGGGTTTGCCAGCGACTGCCGTGTCGATCAGCAGGTATGGGCCATCGGATCGAACCCGTTGTGCACCGGCCAGGGCATCGAGATAACGGGCCTCCTGATCGGTGACGGCCGGACTGCAGGCCTTTCGCGTGACCATCAGGGGACCGATTGTGATTTGAGCGCCCCCCCCACCGGATCGGGCCGGAAAAGTCATTGCAACCCGCGCGGCCCGACACCCGGCCGGTCTCGGCAAAGCGCAGCGTCGACTGCAGGCGATCGAGTACGCCGCGACCGGCGAGATCTTCGAGCAGCCATTGCGTTCCTGCGACCGACGCTTCGTTCGGTATGCCGACCCCGTCGAGCGCGATCGGTTGCGCCTGACAACCGACCAGTGCGAGCACCGTGGCGATGGCGAAGCGCTTTCGGTACACGCCGGGACGGTTGACGCGCCGTTCACAATACAGTACTGTACGGAAATAGTGGCAAAGGGCTCGAGCCTGAAGGTATCGGGTCATGTTGCTCGGATTCACTCTCATCTATGGAATTCTGTCATGAGCGATCTGGTTGTCAGGCGTTTGCTGATCGATCTGAAGCAACCCTTTCCGGCACGCTGGAATGGCGGCGATGCCTTTCGCTCGGCCTTCTTCAATGCCCTGTCGATGAGCTTTCCCTTTGGAGAGCAATATTTCATCGACTCGGTGCGCAATGGCATGAAATCGCTGTCGCCGGCCGAGCAGTCGCGCTACGAGCGCGAGGTACAGGGCTTCATCGGCCAGGAAGCTACGCACCGGCACATCCATGCGCTCTTCAATCGGCACCTCGACACGATGGGCTTTACCAACGAGATCGAGGGGCGAGCCCAGCGGCGTGTGAAGAAAATTGCCGATCGCGATCTGCGGATCCATCTGGCGGCGACCGCGGCAACCGAACACTTCACCGCACTCTTTGCCGACTGGATATTGCGTCACCCCGAGGTGCTCGAGGGCGCCGAGCCGCGACTCAAGACCCTGTGGCAATGGCACAGCGCAGAAGAGTCCGAGCACCGCAGCACCGCCTTCAATATCTATCTGGCCGCGGGTGGCAACCAGTTGTGGCGAACCAGAGTCTTCAAGGTGGTCACCGTCAACTTTCTGACCGACGTCATGCGTCAGACGGTTCGCAATCTTTGGCACGACGGCAGCCTCTTCAAGCTGGACACCTGGCGCAGTGGCGCAAAGCTGCTGTTTGCCCGCGACGGGCTGATCCGCGGCAATGTCGACGCCTGGAAAGACTATCTGGCGCCCGACTTCCACCCCGACCAGCACGACGACACGCGCTCACGCCAATGGCTTGAGGTCAATGCGGCTCAGTTCATGGAAATCAGCCGCGCGACCTGACGATGTCGACATCGCTTGCGATCGGGCTTGCGCTGGCTGCGCTCTATCTGCTCTTTCTGATCTGGTACGGGGGGCGCGGCTCGCCACTGACGAAAGCGGAAATCGATCAGGCGCTCGGCCAGCTCGAAGGCGGGTCGACCCACAAGGCCGATCCCGCCAGCCTGGCTCAGCTGCGCACCGTGCTGTCGAATGACGACGGCCGGGAGTTCGTCATGAACAATCTGGTCCGCTGGCGAGCCAGGGCACTCTATCCGCCCGGCTCGCCCTACGGTGACGACGTCAGGGCAGCCGACAAGCGCTATGGTCGGGCGATCGTCTGGCCGCTGCTCAAGCGCGCGGGCGTGGTGATGATGATCGCCAGGAGCGCCGGTCGCTTCATTGATGACGGGCAATCGCAGCCCTGGACCTATATCGCGATGGTTCGATACCGCAGTCGACGCGATTTTCTGCGCTTTGTCGTCGAGACCGAACAGCGCGACGTGTTCATGCACAAGTGGGCTGCCATCGAACACACCCATGTCTTTCCGGTCAAACCGATCATCAGCCTGTTCGGAGTACGCCTGATGGCAGGCATGGCGACTGTGCTGGCCGCCCTGGGTCTGATCCGTCTGTTCGGATGACGATGGCCGGTGACGCTCAGGTTGCCAGCGATGAGGCTGCGCCAGGCGCCTGCCGATGAATGAGGTAGTCGGCGATCACACGCCGCAGGTAGGCGGCGATGCGGTCATCACTGCCAGGCCGGGCAAGCGCCTGCAAGCCGCCGGCAACCGCCAGATAGATGAGTGCGGCCAGCTCGCTCGCCGTGCGGGGATCGCCAGTCAGACGGCGAAATTTTTCTTCGAGAACCGCCATTCGCACCGCATCGACTTCAGCCAGCATGTCGGCAGCCTTGGGATCACGCCGGCCAAGCGAGCGCAATGCCTGCTCGAATCGCAGCGCCTTCAGGTCGGACCCACCATAGGCGAGCGCAGTATCGAGCAGCCTGACCAGATCGGCCTCGGGATCGTCGGTGGCATCGGCCTGAAGACGCTTGTCGGCTTCGATTTCGCGGATCCGCCAGCGCTGCAGCAGCGCGGCGATGAGATCGGCATGATCGATGAAATGCCAGTAGAAGCTGCCTCGGGTAACCTTGAGGGTGTCTGCGATCGAGAGCACCCTGACCGCGTCGAATCCGCTTTCTGCGACCACCTCGTAGGCGGCATCGAGCCAGTCGTCGCGATTGAGGCGCGGCGCCTGAAGTTTTCGGGGGTCAGCGTCGGTACGGGTCATGGTTCAGGCACGATGAAGGTTCGGGGTCGGCAAGAGCACCAGCTTCATCGTACCATACATAAGTGTATGGTACGATGCCCTGACAAACCCGATTCAAACCGACATTTGCCACCGAAGGCTTGAGCTCATCGTGTCGATCAAAACCCTGCTGATGCCGGTGATCTCGCAACGCCTGCTCTCACGCGAGCGTCTCGAAAGACAGCGCAATCGCGTTGAGCGTAACAGGCAAGCACGCGGCGAGCCCCACCGCGTCCAGTATTTTCATCAGATCGACGACCCTTACAGCGCGCTGAGTGCCTGCAGCCTGCCGCTGCTGGCGCAGCGCTACAAGATCGAGATCGATATCCACCTGGTCGGGCCACCGGCTGATGCAGCCGCACCCGAGCGGGCGATGCTGGTCGACTACAGCCGCATCGACGCGCAGCGACTGGCACACCGTCATGGACTGTGGTTCACAGACCCGGGCGTACAACCCAGCGCGCAGCGCATACAGCAGGCCGGCAGCCTTCTGCTCGACGCGATCGGGCGCGGTGATGGCATCACGCGGACCGAAACACTTTCGCGCGCCTTGTGGCGAGGCGACATGAGGCAAGGCGACACTGAGCAGGGCGACATGCTGCAGGGCGACATGCTGCAGGGCGACATGCTGCAGGGCGACTCGACCGGCGCGCCACTGGCGACAAGCGACGCGCTGGCATCGCATCTGCTCGCGTCTGCGGCACTGCGGCGCAAGCAGGGTCATTACCTCGGCGCGACTTTCCTTTATGGCGGCGAGTGGTACTGGGGCATCGATCGGCTGCACCATCTGGAGCGTCGACTGCAGTCGCTCGGCGCGCAGCATGACCGCGTTACCGACCTGCTGTATCCGCCGGGCGACGACCTCGCGACCGTGCATGGTGCAGGCCCAAACCCCGAGATCGACTTCTTCTTTTCGTTTCGCAGCCCTTATTCAGCCATCGTGACACCAAGGGTGTTTGCGCTCGCCCGCCATACCGGCGCCCGGGTGAATCTGCGCTATCTGCTGCCGATGGTGATGCGGGGTCTGCCGGTGCCAGCAGAAAAGCGCGGCTATATCGCGGCGGATGCCGCGCGTGAAGCGCACTGGCGCGGCACGCCCTTCGGTCGTGTGAACGATCCGGTCGGCAGGCCCACCGAACGCGGCCTGGCGCTGATCCCACTGGCACAACGGCACGATCGCGCCGAGGCCTATGTGAGCGCCTTCATGCATGGCGTGTGGGCCGAGGGGATCGATGCCGGCTCCGACCGTGGCCTGCGCAGCATCGCGCAGCGTGCGGGCCTGTCTTGGACAGATGCCCAGGACGCCCTGCAGGACGAGGGCTGGCGGGCGGTGGCCGAGCGCAACCGGCAGGAGATGTTCGCGCGCGGCATCTGGGGCGTGCCCTCATTTGTCGTGGGCGATACCGCGGTCTGGGGTCAGGACCGTCTGTGGGCGATACAGGACGCACTGCTGCGGGCAGGCGGCGGGCAGGCCTCGTCGCCCGGACCCAGCAGGGCATGAGCAGCGGGGAATGAACATCGCAAGCATCGAACCAGCGCGTGCGCAGGCTTACTTCGACAGCCCCTGGCCCGGCGAGGACGGCGGGCCAGGGCGTCTGCAGATCGGCCATGGTGCGGCAGGGCTCGATCTGCGTTCGGGCGGCACGCTAGGCTGGGTCAGCCGACACATCATGATGGGCACGATGACCGTGCTCGGCGCACCGGGTGAGGTTTATCTGCTGACGCATTCGATGCTGCGCTCGCGCATCGGCTTGCCCACGACCGCCCGAGTCGAGCGCATCGATCCGAACACGCTCGCCACCCTCGAGTGCTCGCCAAGCCTCGCAGGCGGCCCGATGTGGCCGGGCGGCATGGCCATTCACCGCAACGGCCTGCTCTTTGTGGTCTATGGCCGCTATGCCCATCGCCTCTCGCGCTCGTGCGAGGCGCAGGCCGCGCTCGAACTGCCGATCAACCAGGCCTACAACTCCTTCGTGATCCTGGACAACGGTCTGCTGGTGACCAAGAACCTCTCGGACAGCACACCGGCCCATCTGACGATCATCGACCCGGACAGCCTGCGGCCGATTTGCGCCGATATCGTCTGCCCCGAGGCCTCGATCGCCAGACTCTCGGCCATCGGCAACACGGTGTACGTGGTGGGCGTGCGGTCGATCATGCGTTACCACTTCGACGCTGGCCGAGGCACACTCGAACTCGATTGCGACTGGCGCTTCGACTACATCGGCACCAGCGCTCAAACCTATGGCTGGGACGTGGTGCTCGATGGCGACAATGCCTGGTTCATGGACAACGGCCACCACCGCTATCTGCGCAGCATGATCGGCGCGGGCGTGAGCCCCACCCCGAACAGGCTGATCCGCGTCTCGATGCACGATGCCCGAGATCATCAGATCGTGACGGTCGGCGGACAGCGCGGCGGCAGCATCACCAATCCGCCGCTCTACGACCTCAAACGCCAACTGGTCATCGGCTACGACTCGGCCAACCGCTATTTGCGTGCCTGGCGATATGAGCCATCGGACGGCACGCTGACACCACAATGGGACAAGCCGGGCTTCGCCTGCGCCAGTCATATGCTGCAGTATCCGCAGACCGGCGAGCTGGTCATCAATGACTATCGTCGCAATGCCGAAGAAGTCGCGGTCCTCGACATCGAGACCGGAGAGGAGCTCGGCAGGGCGCGCACTGGCGGCCTGACACAAGGTGTCGTGTTTCCGAGCCCCGGCTGGGGACGCGATTTTTACTGGACCACCTTCGGCCGACTGGCCCGAGTTTTTGTGCACTGAGCTTTGTGCAATGAGCCCCGCCATGAGCGATCGTCAGAAAACCATTCTCATTACCGGTGCCGGCAGCGGCATCGGACGCGACGCGGTCTTTGCGCTCGCCGCGCGCGGCCACCGGGTGATTGCCGCCACCTTCGATGAGGCACAGGCGGCTGCCCTGCGCTCGCAGTGCGCCGCGAAGCCGAACCCCGGGGGCACAGGCATCGAAGTGATCAGGCTCGACATCACTTCGGCCACCGATCGCGAATCGGTGCGGAATCGCGACATTGACGTGCTGATCAACAATGCCGGCGTCGGTGACTCGGGCTCGCTTGCCGAAGTCGATGTCGACCGCATCCGCAAGGTTTTCGAGGTGAATGTCTTTGCAACGATTGAACTGACGCAGGTGGTGCTGGCCGGCATGATCGCGCGCTCGCGCGGTACGGTGCTCTTTGTGAGCTCGGTCGCAGGCCGATTGCCGGTACCGTTTCTGATGCCTTATTCGATGAGCAAATTTGCGCTCTCGGCGGCAGGTGCCGCGCTGCGATCCGAGATGGATCAGCTCGGTCGCAACATCCAGATTTCACTGATCGAGCCGGGGGCGATCCACACCGGCTTCAATCAGGCGATGACCGATCGCAAATACGAATGGATGGCCAGGGAATCGTATTTCCGCGATCAGATCGACAGGCTGAAGGCCAGCGAGACAAAGTCCTTCAATTTTCTGGAAGCGCGCAACACCGACAGCATCGTCGCCAAGATCGTGATGGCCGCCGAGGCCCGGCGACCGAAGCTGCGCTATGTCGCGCCGTGGCTGCAGGGACTCGGCGTGCGAATCGCAAGAATTTTGGGCGCATGAGTCGCCAGGCACCTGATGCAAAGCGTCGGAAGACGCCTCAGCGCAGCAGATCAGGGCCGAGCACCGCTCTGACCCGAGCCGGCGCCTGGCGGCTGCCGTCGGCCGGCGGGCTGAGCCACCAGAAGGCCCCTTTTCGCACTGGCCAGGGTTCTGGCTGACCGGTCACCAGCGTGGCGATCACTTCGCCGATCCAGGGCTGATGACCGACGATGATGAGGACGCCGTCGCGACGATCGGGCCAATCGACCAGATCGATCACGTCCTCGACGCTGGCCGGCGGACCGATCCGATCGGCCAGTTCATATCGCCGGCCAAACGCATCGGCGGTCTGTCGGGTGCGCCGGGTCGGGCTGCTCAGGATGGTCACGTTGCGCTCGGGCAGGCGTCTGACGATCCAGTTGGCGATCAGCACAGCATCGCGTTCGCCACGGCGGGTCAGCCGGCGCGAGGCATCGGGGGTGCCGTCTTCGGCCTGGGCGTGTCGAAGCAAAATCAGATCCATACCGGTATGTCCTCGTCTGTTCGATGTGCGCCACTCGCAGCGCGATATCGGTCCATGTCAGGTGCTGCGGGGCTGCCAGACGATCATCGTCACCACACCGAACACCACCCCCCAGAAGGCCGACCCGATACCGAAAAGCGTCAGACCCGAGGCGGTGGTCAGCAAGGTGACCAGGGCCGGATCGCGCTGCGATTCATCGAGCAGTGCGGCATGCATTGAGCGCCCGATGGTGGGCAGCAGCGCCACGCCGGCAATCGCCACCACGAGTTCACGCGGCAGCGAGGCGAACCATGCAGCAATCGGGCCTGCAAAAACCGCAACCGCAAGATAGAAAATCCCGGCCATCGCGGCTGCCAGCCAGCGTCTGGCCGGGTCGGGATGCGCATCCGGGCCCATGCACAGCGCGGCCGTGATCGCGGCAAGGTTGAGCGCAAAGACACCGAAGGGCGCCAGCACCAGCGTGGCCAGACCGACGATGGTCAGCAGTCGCGAGACCGGTGCGCGCTCATAGCCGGCGGCCCGCAGCACTGCGACACCCGGGAGGTTCTGCGAGGCCATCGTGACGAGAAAGAGCGGAACCGTGACACCAAGCAGCACCGGCAGCGAGAACTGAGGCGGCCACGCCAGCGGCGCAAGGCTGGCATCTGTATCGCCAAGCCGGGCAATGTCGGCGGCCGGAGCAGCACCCTGAAAGATCCAGAAAGCCATCAGACCGACGGCCAGCGTGATCGGCACCGACAGGCGCGGCGCCGATCGGCGGGCAATCAGATAGGCCGCCAGCAGCGGGCCGACGATCTGTGCGGCGGTGCGCAGCGAGCTGAAGGCCTCGATGCCAAAGCGCAGCAGCACGCCGGCGAGCAGCGCGCTGGCAAGCGACAGGGGAATACGGCTGATGAAGCGCTCGAAGAGGCCACTTGCGCCGGCGATCGTGAGCAAGAGGCCGCAGACGATGAAGGCGCCGATCGCCTGGGGCAGCGGCACCCCCTGCAGACTGACCACCAGCAGCGCCGCGCCAGGGGTCGACCAGGCAATCACCACCGGGATTCTCAGCCAGACGCTGGGCAACAGACAGGTCAGGCCCATGCCGAGCGAGAGCGCTGCGGTCATGGTGGCCAGTTGCGAGGCGGTCAGACCCATCGAGGCCCCCGCCTGCACGACGATCGGGTAGGAACTCGAAAATCCGACCAGAACCGTGACCAGCCCGGCAGTCAGGATGCCAAGCGCAGTGGTGGCAGCCGAGGGCGCCGCCACCGCGCTTGGCCTCACCTCAGGCTGCGGCGATTCGCTGGCCATGCTCACGCGTGGCATGGAAACGGACCTTCGGCCAGCGCTCGATGGTCAGGCGCAGGTTCACGCCCGAATCGGCGAGGTAGACCAGGTTGCCGTCGACATCGCGGGCCAGCCGATGCTGCTGAGCCCGGGTGAACTCGCGCAGCATCGCGTCGTCGTCGCAGGTGACCCAGCGGGCGCTGGTGATGCCGGCCCGCTCGAAGCTGGCCTCCACACCGTATTCGGTGCGCAGCCGATGCTCGACGACCTCGAACTGCAGCGGGCCGACCGCGCCCAGCAGGGGCGTGGCGTCGTCGAAGGGCTCGAAGACCTGCACCGCGCCTTCTTCGCCGAGCTGCTGCAGCCCTTTGGCGAGCTGCTTCGATTTCAGCGGATCGCGCAGGCGCGGGCGCGAAAAAAGCTCGGGCGCGAAATAGGGAATCCCGGTGAACCCGAGCGGATCGTTGTTTTCGGCGAGGGTATCGCCGATCTGCAACTGACCATGGTTGTGCAGGCCGATGATGTCGCCGGCATAGGCCACCTCCATCAGCGAGCGCTCATTGGCCATGAAGGTCAGGGCATTCTGGATCTTGATCTGACGGCCAAGGCGCCGGTGGTTGACCTTCAGGCCCGGATCGTACCGACCGGAACACACTCGCAAGAACGCGATCCGGTCGCGATGATTGGGATCCATATTGGCCTGGATCTTGAAGACGAAACCGGAAAAACCCGACTCGCCCGGGTCGACCGCACGCGTGCCGGCATCGCGGGGCTGCGGCGGCGGTGCCCAGTCGACCAGCGCGCGCAGGATTTCGCGCACACCGAAATTGTTGACGCCCGACCCGAAGAAGACCGGCGTCTGGCGGCCGGCGAGAAACTCGTCGAGCTCGAACTCGGAGCCGGCACCCCGCACCAGCTCGATCTCGTCGCGCATCGTGCCCATTTCCTGGGGGAATTCGGCATCGAGCGCGGCCAGCGCGTCACCCGAGATCGCCTGCACGGTCTGGTTGGCGCGCTCCTCGCCCGGCACGAAACGCAGCACTTCGTCGCGCAGCAGGTGATAGACGCCCTTGAAGCGCTTGCCGGCGCCGATCGGCCAGGTCACCGGCGCGCATTTGATGCCGAGCACCGACTCAATCTCGTCGAGCAGCTCGAGCGGTTCGCGCACCTCGCGGTCGAGCTTGTTGACGAAGGTGACGATCGGCGTGTCGCGCAAGCGGCAGACTTCGAGCAGCTTGATCGTCTGCGCCTCGACACCCTTGGCAGCGTCAACCACCATCACCGCGCAGTCGACCGCGGTCAGCACGCGATAGGTGTCCTCCGAGAAGTCCTGGTGGCCGGGCGTGTCGAGCAGGTTGAAGACGCAGTCGTCGTATTCGAACTGCATCACCGAACTCGCCACCGAGATGCCGCGCTGCTTTTCGACCTCCATCCAGTCGGAGGTGGCATGGCGCGCACTCTTGCGGGCCTTGACAGTGCCGGCAAGCTGAATCGCGCCGCCGAAGAGCAGCAGCTTCTCGGTCAGCGTCGTCTTGCCGGCGTCGGGGTGGGAAATGATGGCGAAGGTGCGCCGGCGGGCGACCTGGCGACCCACATCGGGGGAGGTGTCCATAGGGAGGCGCGAAGTGTAGCAGTCGATCGGCTGGTGCCGAGTCGCCCGACCGATATCATTGCCTGATGAATCCGACCACACCACCTGCATTGCCAACGTCAGTGACAACTTCAGCGCCCCCGTCGCCGCGCTACAGCAGCCTGTCCGATCAGCCCTGGTACCTGCCGATGGGCGATGAGGTCGAGGTCTTCGAAGCCGCCTACAGCGCTCGCCTGCCAGTCCTGCTCAAGGGCCCGACCGGCTGCGGCAAGACCCGCTTCGTCGAATACATGGCCTGGCGCCTGTTCCGCCAGGCCGACACGCCACGGCGCTCGCTCGAGGTGCCGCTGGTCACGGTCGCCTGCCACGAAGACCTCACCGCCACCGACCTGGTCGGGCGCTATCTGCTGTCGAACGACGCCACTGTCTGGCGCGACGGCCCATTGACCGGCGCGGTTCGCAGCGGCGCGATCTGCTATCTCGACGAGGTGGTCGAAGCCCGCAAGGACACGACGGTAGTGATCCACGCACTGACCGACCATCGCCGCGTCCTGCCGATCGACAAGACCGGCGAACTGCTCGATGCTCATCCCGACTTCCTGCTGGTGGTGTCCTATAACCCCGGCTACCAGAGTGCGCTCAAGGACATGAAGCCCTCGACGCGACAGCGTTTTGTCGCGCTCGACTTCGACTATCCGCCGCCGGCCCAGGAGGCCGCGATCATCGCCCATGAGAGCGGCGCTGAGCCGGCCATCGCACAGGCGCTCGCTGCCATCGGCCTGAAGGTGCGCCATCTTCATGAACACGGTCTGGACGATGGTGTGGGCACACGCGCGCTGGTGCATGCCGGCAAGCTGATTCAGGGCGGCATCGACTCGCGACGCGCCTGCGATGTCGCGATTGCGCGGGCGCTGACCGAGGACGCCGATGTCAGGCGGGCGATCACCGATGTGTGCGACGTGCTGCTGCCCTGAGGGCAGACCCGGGCGCGTCGGATGACATGCACGGTGAGCGCAAAGTGAGCCCCCGGTGAGCGCCTCGAAGGTTCTGGCGACCTCGAGCACCGCGGTCGATCCGGGCCGAGCGCGCTTCGATGCGGACCACCGCGCACTGGCGCTCTTTGCGCAGGCGATCGGCCAGCGGCCGGTGCGCCTCGCGCCCACGCCGGCGGGCGCCGTCTCGGCCTGGCTGCGACCGATGCCTGCCGAGGCGGCCACACTGCGCATCGCGGTCGCGATGCGCGGACTGGGCACGCCTGCTGACCATCGCGCCGCCCTGCGCATCGCGGTGATGCGCGAGACACTGCGCGGCGACGTGCCGGGTTTCTCGTCGGCCGCAGCCCCGCCTCGCCCCCGCCATCCGCTGCGACCACCACCCCCGGCCCCGGACAAACCCCGGCGCATCGAGCAGCGTCTGTTCGGCCTGCTCGAGCGCATGCGGGTCGACGCGCTGATTCAACGTCACTACCCGGGCGCACGCGCCGACCTGGCCTGCGTGCAGGCCTGCGGGCTGGCGCTGCGTGGATCGTATGTGCCGCGCGGCGCGCTGGCCGCACTGATCGATGGGCTCGCACGAGCCTCGCTGGGCGAGACCCTTGGGCGCGGGCAGGCCGACCGCGACACGCTCCTGACACCGATCCTGTCACTTGCCGACACCGTGCGACGGCCCGGCGCGAGGGCCCAGCATTGCGCCGACACCGCCCGCCGCATCGCCCTGCTGCTTGAGGGCTTTGCGACCCGACCCCGACCCGACCGCAAGACCTTCACGGTCACCGGCGCAATGCATCGTGAACCGGGGCCGCAGATCCCTGGCGATCGCCCCGGCCTCACCGGTCGCGGCGGCCAGGGCGACGATGACGATGACGACAAGCCGGACCCCGGTCGCGGCCGAACCACCCCGAATACCCCAGATGCGTCCGCCCCGAAACCGGCGGGCGTCAAGTCACAGGCAGTCAGCCAGTCGGCGGCAGGCGGTACGCCGGCCGCCTCGGGCACGACGCCTGCCGATGCGCCCGATGCACTCGACGCCAACGAGGGCAGCGAGGAGGAGCCCTTGCCCGGCGCCGGCACGCCCGCACGCTGGCGGGCCGGTGCGCGCAGCACGACCGGCTCCTTCCTCTACGATGAATGGCATCACCTCGAAGGCAGCTATCTGCGCGCCTGGTGTCGGGTGCACGAGCATCGTCTGCGCGGCACCGACTTCGATTTTGCGCAGGACGTGCGCAAGCGCTATCCCGATCTGATGCGCGATATCCGCCATCGCTTCGCGCAGCTGCGCCCGATGGCGCCGCGCCGGGTGCGCGGTGTGGCAAGCGGCGACGATCTCGATCTCGAAGGCATGGTGGCGGCGGTAATCGATCGTCGCAGCGGCAGCGCCTCTGATGATCGGCTTCATGTCCGGCGCGATCCGCTCGAACGCGATGTCGCAGCAGCCTTCCTGCTCGACATGAGTGCATCGACCTCACTCGCTCTGCCCGACGCGCCCACATCTGCCGAAAGCGCACGCGATGCCGACGATTCGCCCCCGGTAGTTGACGCCGGTACATTGCTTTACGGGGTCTACGGCAGTCCGCCCGATGCCGGCAACCTGACCAAGCGCCGCCGTGTCATCGATGTCGCCAAGGATTCGCTCGCACTGATGGCCGACGGGTTGGCCACGCTGGGCGACACTCATGCGATCTACGGATTTTCGGGAAGCGGCCGCGACAACGTCGAATTCCATATCGCCAAGGAATTCGGCGAACCGGTCAGACGCGCGGTCTGGGCGGCGCTCGCCGCGATCGAGCCACGTGGCTCGACCCGAATGGGCCCGGCGATAAGGCATGCCGCGGCCAAGCTGGCCCGCCAGCCGTCGCCGCTGCGTCTGCTGATCCTGGTCTCGGACGGCTATCCGCAGGACACCGACTACGGTCCCGACCGCAACAGCGAGGAGTACGGCATCCAGGACACTGCGCAGGCGCTGCGTGAGGCCGAACGCGCCGGGATCGCGACCTTCTGCGTGACCATCGACCCGGGCGGCCACGATTACCTGCGTCGCATGTGCTCGCCCGAGCGCTACCGGGTGATCGACGATGTGGCGGCCCTTCCGGCAGCACTCGGCGAGATCTATGCAGGGCTCACCAGCCGCGGCGGCTGATCGGCACGCGTTTCAGTTCGGTCGCCGAGCGTAATCGCCCGAGGCGACAGTCAAAGCAGCGGCGAGGCGATCTGGGCGGCGTTTTCGATCACCCGATGGCGAAACGGCCGGGTGCGCCAAACGGTGAGATCCATCGGCTCGCATTCGGCGAGATAGTCGTGGTGCAGCTTGATCAGCATCTCGGCGAAGACGCGGTCATAGAGCAGCATCGAGAGCTCGAAGTTCAGATGAAAACTGCGCAGATCGAAATTCACCGTCCCGAAGACCGCCAGTTCGCGATCGACCACCATGCTCTTGGTATGCAGCAACCCGCCGCGAAACCGATGGATCCGCACCCCGGCCGACAGCAGCTCGTCGAAATAGGAGGCGCTCGCATACTGGACCATGCGTGAATCGCAGCGCCAGGGCACGACCATCACCACCTCGACGCCACGACGCGCAGCCGAGCGCAGCGCGGTGACAACCGCCTCGCCCGGCACAAAATAGGGTGTGGTCAGGATCAGCTCGCGGCGCGCGCTGTAGATCGCCGTCAGGATCACCGACTCGACATGCTGAAACGCAAAGCCCGGCCCCGAGGGCAAGGCCTGCAGCGCCACCGGGCCGGCGGCGTGACCGAGCTTGGGCGTGCGGACATCGCGCAGACGCGGACCGTCCTGCAGGACGGCCATCGCATTCGTGATCGCCCCGAGCAGCGCACAGACCGGACCCTCGATGCGAACCATCGCATCCACCCATGGCCCGACACCCGCGTCCTTCTTGAAGTAGCGCGGATCGGCCAGATTGCAGCTGCCAGTCCAGGCGATATGGTCATCGAAGACCGCGATCTTGCGGTGGTTGCGCAAATCGACCCGGGCAACCACCATGCGCAGCGCGTTGGCGGGTAACACGACCACCACCACGATCCCGGCGGCACGCATTCGCGCGGCAAGACCTTGTCTGATGAACGGGCGACTGCCCAGACCATCCATCAGCGCGGTGACCGCCACGCCACGCCCGGCCGCGCGGATCAGCGCCTCGACCAGGTCGTCGACCAGCCCGCCCTGATGCCAGATGTAGAACTCGAGCGAGCAGCGTTCGCGACAGGCATCGATGTCGTCGATCAGCCCCTGCAGGATGCGTCCGGTATCGGAGATCAACTCGACCTTGTGACCGCCCATGATCGGGATCGACGCCAGCGCCCGGGTCAGCCTTGCCACCGGCTCGCCGACCGGACCGGCATCGACCGGATCACGCGTCGAATCGGCCGACAGCGCGCCGAAGCGAAGCGCCAGGTCGGCACGCTCGGCCTCGGCGCGTTCGATCCAGCGCCGGCCAAGGCGCCGCTCGCCGACCATCACGTACAGCACAGCGCCAGCCGCCGGCACCAGCAGGATCAGCAGGACCCAGGCCATCGCAACGCCTGGGGGATTGCGCCGCGACAGGATGCGCAGCGTCGTCGCGAGACAGACCGCGACATGAAAAAAAATGAACAGCAAGGCTGCGATTGGCATGTCTGCGAAGTCTAAGCCAATCCCGGCGGCCAGGCCGGATGACATCGATCGACCCAGGTTGACGGCAATTGGCGATAATCGGCGGATGGCAGGACCGACGCATTCCGACCCGCACGACCATGAACCGGGTCATCCGGATGATCACCGTGATGATCGCGGTCAGGATCATGATGCTCATCACGAGCATCGCGGGCATTCACATGCCGGCCATGCCCACGGCGGCGGTCACGCCCATCATCCCTCACCCGACGGCCACGGCCGGCTGTTCCTCGCAGCCATCGTCCTGAACTCCGGCTTCGTTGCCATCGAAGCGGCGGCCGGCTGGCGCGCCGACTCGATGGCACTGCTGTCGGACGCCGGACACAACCTGGGTGATGTTCTCGCGCTGGCGCTCGCCTGGGGTGGCGCCTGGGCAGCACGCCAGCCCACCAGCCCGCGCTTTACCTGGGGCTGGCGACGCGCTGCCCTGCTGGCCGCGCTGATCAATGCCGCGCTGCTGCTTGCGGCAGCCGGCGCGATTGCGTTTGAATCGGTCGCCCGACTGGCGACGCCGGTGGCAATCGACGCGACACTGGTGACCGTGGTGGCAGGTACCGGCATTCTGATCAATGGCCTGACCGCCTGGCTCTTCATGCGCGGCCAGCGTGATGACATCAATCTGCGTGGTGCCTTTTTGCATATGCTGGGCGATGCCGCGATCTCGGCTGCGGTGGTCATCGGCGCACTCGGCGTGGCGGCAACCGGATGGCTGCGCATCGACCCGGCCTTGAGCCTCGCCGTCTCGCTCTTCATCGGATGGAGTGCGTACGGCCTGCTGCGCGACGCGCTGTCGGCGGCACTCGATGGCGTGCCGGCCAGCATCGACCCGGGCGCGGTCCGTCTGCACCTGCTGGCAATGCCTGGCGTCACCGGACTGCACGACCTGCACATCTGGCCGGTCGGCACCAGCGGTGCCAACCTGAGCGCGCACCTGACGATTCCGCAGGGACACCCGGGTGATGCGTTTCTCGTCAGCGCCAACGCCTCGCTCAAGCACCGTTTCGGTATCGAACACACCACGCTGCAGATCGAAACCGGCGATACGTCAGAAGTCTGCCGCCAGGACTGTTCGAGCGACCACTGACCCGAGCGGGGCGATGACTGACGAAGAGCAGATGCTATGCTCGTCTGATCTCAACCCTCGATCGCTTCAATGGATCTGTTGCTTTTGCTGCTGCTCGTGTTGCTGAACGCACTGTTCGCAATGTCCGAGATGGCAGTGGTCTCGGCCCGCAAGGCCAGACTCCAGCGTATGGCCGACGACGGCTACCCCGGTTCGACTGCAGCCCTGGCGCTCAGTGAAGAACCCGGTGGTTTCCTCTCGACGATCCAGGTCGGCATCACGACCATCGGCATCCTCAGCGGTATCGTCGGCGAAGGGCTGATTGCCGCACCGATCGCTCGCTGGCTGTCGCAGTTCAACCTGTCCGAGCCCTATGTGAAGGGCTTCTCGTTGGCGATTGCGGTCGCGATCATCACTTATCTGTCGGTGGTGATCGGCGAACTGGTCCCCAAGCGGCTGGCACTGCGCGCCCCCGAGCGGATCGCCTCGGCGGTCGCGCGTCCGATGGGCTGGTTTTCGCGGGTCACTCGTCCGCTGGTCTGGTCGCTCTCGTCGTCGAGCAACATGTTGCTGCGACTGCTCGGCGCACGCGGCGCCGGAGAACCACCGGTCACCGATGACGAAATCAAGGTCCTGATGGGACAGGGCGCGGAAGCCGGCATCTTTCATGAGAGCGAGCAGGCGATCGTCTCGAACGTGCTGCGCCTTGACGACCAGCGCATCGGCGCAATCATGACGCCGCGCATGGATATCTATGCCATCGATCTGGAGGACGGCGACGCGGCGGTTCGCACCCAGATCGCTGAAAGTCAGCATACCCGGGTGGTTGTGTGCCGCGGCGGACTCGAACACATCCTGGGCGTGCTGCGCCTGGTCGATCTGCTGCGCCCTGCATTGCAGGGCGAGCCGCTGGAGGTCGAGCGGCATCTGAGTCCGGCGCTCTATCTGCCCGAGACCATCAGCACCACGCAGCTGCTGGAAAGCTTTCGCCGCGAACGGGTCCAGTTCGGTCTGATCGTCGATGAATATGGCGACCTCAAGGGTCTGGTGTCGCTCACCGATGTGCTGACGTCAATCGTCGGCGAACTGCCGGAGCACGACTCGACCACCGACAGCGACGTGGTCAGACGCGAAGACGGCTCGCTGCTGGTCGATGGCTCGATCGGTCTGGAGCGGCTCAAGTCGGTGCTCGAGATCGACGAACTGCCGGCCGAGGACGAACGCAGTTTTCATACCGTCGGCGGCTTCGCGATGCACTGCCTCGGCCGCATCCCCTCGGTGGCCGATCATTTCGATGCCGAGGGTTATCGGTTTGAAGTGGTCGACATGGACCGCAACCGTGTCGACAAGGTGCTGATCTCGAAGCTGCCCGAGCAGCCGGCGGCGACTGGCTCGCGCGACTGAAGACGCTATTGAAGACGCCATTGAGCTCGTGACCTGATCTGAGCATCCGCGCGCGCAAGACGGTCTCGACGTATCATCGCGGGCATCTTGACCATTCGATGAAGACCGCCATGCTGCAGCGCATTTTCCGATCCCTCGGCCTGTCCGACGCCTGCATCGCCCGGTCAATCGAGACTTCCCGGTCTTCGGTCAGTGCCCGCCAACGGCACGCTCTCTCCGCATGTCTGATCTCGTTTGCCACGCTGCTTGGCGCCGCACCCGCGTTGGCTCAGATCGATACGCTCAAGATGATGATCGGCGCGAATCCCGGCGGCGGCTTCGACCAGACCGGGCGCAGCATTGCCGCCGCAATGCAGGCCGCTGGTGCCGTGCGCAACGCCACCTTCGAAAACAAGGGCGGCGCCGGCGGCACGATCGGATTGGCGCAATTCGTCAATACCGAAAAGGGCAACCCCAACGCCCTGATCGTGACCGGCGCCGTGATGGTCGGCGCGATCGAAATGAGTCATCCGCCGGTGACACTGAAGAACGGCACGCCGATTGCGCGACTCTTTGCCGATGCCATGGTGCTGGTGGTGCCGGCAGGCTCGAAACTCCAGTCGATGGCTGATCTGGTGACGATGCTCAAGGCGAGCCCTGGCGCGGTGTCATGGGCAGGCGGCTCGCGCGGCTCGACCGACCACATGGTCGCCGGGCTGATTGCCAAGGAGTCGGGTGTCGAACCGACCAAGGTCAACTACATCGCGTTTGCCGGCGGCGGCGAAGCCACCGCGGCGATTCTGGGCAATCAGGTCACAGTCGGCATCGCGGGCGTCTCGGAGTTCCTGCCCTTCATCAAGGATGGCAAGATGCGTGCGCTCGCTGTGTCGTCGGGCTTTCCTGTGCAGGGAATCAAGCCGCTCAAGGAGCTCGGCCTGAATGTCGAGATCTACAACTGGCGTGGCGTCTGGGGCCCGCCGGGGATCACGCCCGAGCAGCAGAAAGCGCTGATCGACGCGGTGCTCAAAGGCACTCAGACTCAACAATGGAAGGACACGCTCGCGCGCAACGAGTGGGCGCCCTTCGTCCAGACCGGCGCCGAATTCGGAAGCTATGTCGATTCGGAATCGAAGCGCCTGGGCGGCATCCTTCGCGATCTCGGTCTGGCCAAGTGACCCGGGCATCGACGGCCGACCCGAGACCGGTTTGAAATCAGGTTTTGCGATCGGGGCAGCCGTCATTGGCCTGTCGATCGCATTCGGTGTCGGATTGCTGGCAATCGATGGCGCAGGCGGCTACTCCGGCCTGTCGCCCCGCTTCATGCCGACGATGGTCGCGCTGGGCCTGGCGATCTGCGGTGCAGCGATCATGATCCAGACCGTACGCAGCCGCTTTGTGACGGGCGACGACGAGGCGCCGACCCTTGGCGACGCCCCACCGCTGTCGCCCACCGCCGGCACCGACCTGCTCTGGCTGATTGCCGGTCTGCTGCTGCACATGGCCCTGATCGGGCGGGTCGGTTTCATCGCCGCCAGCACCCTGCTGATGGTGTTCGTTGCGCGCGGCTACGGCAGCCGCCGGCCACTTCGCGATGCGATCGTGGCGCTGGCCGTGACCGTGCCGATCTGGGCGCTGTTCTCCAAGGTCATTGGCATCTCGCTGCCGCTGCTGCCGCTGCTGAAGTCATGATCGACACCCTGACCGCGCTGATGGGCGGCTTTGCGGCAGCGGTGTCGCCCATCAACCTCGCCTGGGCGCTGATCGGCTGTTTCGTCGGGACGGCCATCGGCGTGCTGCCAGGAATCGGGCCGGCGCTGACGGTGGCGATGCTGCTGCCGATCACCGCCAAGGTCGACCCGTCGTCTGCCCTGATCATGTTCGCCGGCGTCTACTACGGCGCGATGTTCGGCGGCTCGACCACCTCGATCCTGATGAACACACCGGGCGAGTCGTCCACCATGGTCACCGCCATGGAGGGCAATGCGATGGCACGCAGCGGCCGGGCCGGGCCGGCGCTGGCCACTGCCGCCATCGGCTCCTTTGTTGCAGGCACCATCGCCACACTGCTGCTGACGCTCTTTGCGCCGCTGCTGGCAGGCTTTGCGCTCAACTTCGGACCGGCCGAGTACTTCATGATCATGGCACTGGCCTTCACGACGGTCTCGGCGGTGATCGGCCAGTCGGTGCTCAAAGGCATGACCAGCCTCTTCATCGGCCTGGGCATCGGGCTGATCGGCATCGATGCGGTGTCGGGCACCACACGCTATACGCTCGGTGTTCCCGAACTCTTCGATGGGATCGATGTCGTGGTGGTCGCAGTCGGCCTCTTTGCGGTTGGCGAGGCGCTTTACGGCGTGATTTATCGCGGGGCCGACGCGACCATGAACCGCATGAGCTCGACCCACATGAGCCGTGCAGACTGGCGTCGCTCGATACCGGCCTGGCTGCGCGGCACCCTGATCGGATTTCCCTTCGGCCTGATTCCGGCCGGCGGCGCCGAAATTCCGACCTTTCTGTCGTATGCCACCGAGAAAAAACTGTCCAGGCATGCCGATGAGTTCTCGCCCAATGGCGGACCGGGCGCCATCGAAGGCGTGGCCGGCCCGGAGGCCGCCAACAACGCTACCGTCACCGCTGCGCTGGCGCCACTGCTGACGCTCGGCATCCCCACCTCGGCGACCACCGCGATCCTGCTGGCGGCTTTCCAGAACTACAACCTGCAGCCCGGACCGGCGCTGCTGCAAACCTCCGGGCCGCTGGTCTGGACGCTGATTGCCTCGCTCTACATCGGCAACGTCATGCTGCTGGTACTCAACCTGCCTCTGGTCGGCCTGTGGGTACGTGTGCTGCGCATTCCCACGCCGCTGCTCTACGGCGGCATCCTGATCTTCTCGACACTCGGCGCCTACAGCCTGCGCCAGTCGACGTTCGATCTGATGCTGCTCGGCATCATCGGGCTGATGGGATTGGCCATGCGTCGCTACGGCTTTCCGGTAGCGCCGGTCATCGTCGGCATGATCCTGGGGCCGATGGCCGAAAAGCAGCTGCGCAATGCGCTCTCGATTTCGCAAGGCGACTGGTCGGTCTTCGTGACCAGGCCGCTGTCGCTGGCGCTGCTGTGCGTCATGGTCGCGGTGCTGGTGATTCCGCGCCTGATCAGGCGCCGCACAGGCGCTTTGCAGGCGCGCTGACCGGATCATGAATCGCCGATTCGCTGCCCTCACATGGGGTCTGATCAAGCCCTATTTCACCAGTGAAAAGCGCTGGCAGGCGATCGGGCTGCTGACCGCGGTCATTGCACTGAACCTGATCACGGTCTATGTCGACGTGCTGCTCAACGAGTTCCAGCGCGAATTCTTCAATTCGCTCGAATCGCGCGACTATGCCGAATTCAGGCGCCAGCTCTGGCGGTTTGGCATCCTGGCCGGCGCTTTCATCGTCGTGGCGGCCTACAAGTTCTATCTCACCCAGCTCTTCGAGATGCGCTGGCGCGCCTGGCTGACCGCACGCTACATCGACGGCTGGTTTTCAAGGCGCGCCTACTACCGCCTTGAGCTCGCTGCCACCGGCAATGCCGCGGTTGACACTCCGGCCGACAACCCGGATCAGCGCATTGCCGAAGACGTGCGACTGTTCACCGAGTTCACGGTCTTTCTGTCGATGGGTCTGCTCAATGCAGTGGTCACGCTAGGCTCCTTCATCACGATCCTGTGGACGGTATCGGGGCCGCTCACCTTCCTGCTGGGCGCCACCGAAGTGACGATTCCGGGCTACATGGTCTGGGTAGCGGTGATTTATGCGATTGCCGGCAGCTGGCTCACGCATGCGATCGGCCGCCCGCTGATCGGGCTGAATTTCCAGCAGCAAAAACTCGAAGCCGATCTGCGCTATGGCATGGTGCGCGTGCGCGAAAACGCCGAGAGCATCGCGCTTTATCACGGTGAAGACGCCGAACGCGCAGGCCTGCTCGAGCGATTCGGCCGGGTGATCACCAACTACTGGACGCTGATCCGCGCTCAGAAAAAACTGATCTGGGCCCAGAGTTTCTATGGGCAGCTGGCGGTGATCTTCCCCTTCGTGGTGGCCGCGCCGCGCTACTTCAACGGGCCGCTCAAACTCGGCGACCTGATGCAGATCTCCAATGCCTTCGGTCAGGTGCAAAGTGCTCTGTCGTGGTTTGTCGATGCCTATTCAAGCCTGGCGCTCTGGAAGGCCACCACCGATCGACTGCTCAGCTTTGACGACACCCTGTCGCAACTGCATGCCGAGGCCGCGACACTGCTGCATGCGGTCGAGGGGGCGTCGCCGGCACTGCATGGTGTTCGCCTCGATACGCCGAGCGGCGCACCGATCGTGGCCGATGCCGATCTGGTGGTCGCCGCAGGCGACCGGCTGCTGCTGACCGGCCCGTCGGGCAGCGGCAAGAGCACGCTGTTCAGGGCACTGGCGGGCATCTGGCCCTACGGCAGCGGGGTGGTCGAGCAGCCGGCTGGCAAGATCCTCTTTCTGCCTCAAAAACCCTATTTGCCGATCGGCACCCTGCGGGCCTGCGTAAGCTACCCATCGCCGCCCGACGACTTCAGCGACACAGCGATCATTGCGGCACTTCGGGAGTGCCGGTTGCCTCAGTTGAGCGGCCAGCTTGACGAGTCGAGCGCCTGGGACCGGCGCCTGTCGCCCGGCGAACAGCAAAGGCTCGGCTTCGCCCGGGCGCTGCTGAATCGTCCGCATTGGCTCTTTCTGGATGAAGCAACCTCGGCACTCGATGAGGCAACCGGCAGGGCGCTCTACCAGCTGCTGATCGATCGTCTGCCCGATGCCGCGGTGATCAGCATTGCGCACGACCCTTCGGTTGCCGAGTTTCATCGACTGCGCCGCCATCTGACCCCTGCAGACGGCGGCGCGCATCTTGGCGACGCGGTGATCGGGGATACCCAGCCTCCTGCACGCTGACAGCCATCGGTCGGCACCACGCCCGTACAATCAACCAGATGGATGACGGCGGCCCGACCACTCATGACGAACGCAGCGAGCATGTCGTGCTGGCCGGCGATGTGGGAGGCACCTTCGTGCGTCTGGTGCTGGCCCGCAACGGGGCGCTGCTCGGTGTGCCCCAGGAACTCGCCCGCGAGCGCTTCACCGACCTGGCCGACGCCTGCGGTGATTTTCTCGATCGCCATGGCGCCGGACTGCGAATCGACGGCGTCTCGCTCGGTGCTGCAGGCCGCCTGCAGCAGGGCCAGATCGCACTGACCAACGGCAACTGGCTGATCGATCCGCAGTCGCTCGCCAATGCACTGGGCCTGCGCCCCGGCCGAGTCCATCTGCTCAATGATTTTGCGGCGCTGGCCTGGGCCCTGCCGACATTGCACGCTGACGAACTGATCGCCGCACCGGGCAGTGCTGCCGAGCTGGCCGGCCGTGGGCGCCCGGTAGGCTCGATCGATGGCAACCGGGTCGTGGTCGGTCCGGGCACCGGGCTGGGCGTGGCCGCGATGATCCGCTCGGCAGGCCGCTGGCACCCCCTGGCAACCGAAGGCGGCCATGTGAGCTTCGCCCCCGAGACGCCTTTCGAGTACGCCGCGGCACAGCTCGCCGCCGCACGTTTCGGCCATGTCTCGTGGGAGCGGCTGCTGAGCGGACCGGGCCTGGCGCTGCTGCGCGATGCCGCCCTGACCGAGGCGGGTCTGGTGCCCGATACCCTTGACTCGGCCATGGTCATCGAGACCCTCGGCCGCGGCGATGCGGCCTCCGTGCGGGCCGCTCGCAGCTTCATCGAACTGCTCGGTGCTTTCGCCGGGGACCTGGCCCTGCTCTATGAGGCCAGCGGCGGTGTGGTGATTGCCGGCGGGATCATGCCCCGGCTCACCCGGGTTTTGCCACTCGAGGGCTTGCGCACCCGCTTCGAGGCCAAGGGCCGTTACCGCCCCTGGCTCGCCGGCGTTCCGCTCGATCTGATGGCGTCGCCCTGGGCGGCGCTGCGGGGCGCCGCCACGGCCTATATCGGCTCAGCGCCGCGCGAACGGCCTGATGCTGCCACCTGATGCTGCCACCTGATGCTGCCACCTGATGCTGCCGCCTGATTGGTGCCGCCCCTGAGGGCATGGGAGAATCGCCCCGCCGCCATCCGGGCGTGTGCGACCCTCTCTGTTGAATTCCGCCTCCG
>CANKWX010000007.1 GCA_947487165.1 Burkholderiales bacterium | reverse complement strand
TCCCGACCAAGTTCTCGCAGACCTTCTCAACCGCCGACGACAATCAGCCGGCAGTGACCATCAAGGTCTTCCAGGGCGAGCGTGAAATGGCCGCCGGCAACAAGCTGCTGGGCGAGTTCAATCTCGAGGGTATTCCGCCGGCCGCCCGTGGCATGCCTCAGATCGAGGTGACCTTTGATACCGATGCCAACGGCATCCTTCATGTCTCGGCCAAGGATAAGGCCAGTGGCAAGGAGAACAAGATCACCATCAAGGCAAATTCCGGTCTGACCGAAGCCGAGATTCAGCGCATGGTGAAGGATGCCGAAGCCAATGCCGAAGACGATCACAAGCGCCGTGAACTGGTCGAATCGCGCAATCAGACCGAGGCCCTGATTCACACCGTCGGCAAGTCCCTTGCCGAGCATGGCGACAAGTTGTCTGCCGATGAAAAGGGCACGATCGACGCGGCGATCAAGACTGCACAGGAAGCCATCCAGACCGAAGACAAGGAGCAGATTGAGGCAGCGTCTGCGGCACTCATGACCGCTTCGCAAAAGCTCGGTGAAAAGGCTTATGCCGAGCAGCAGGCAGGAGCGGCGCCCGCGGGCGCCGAGGCTTCGGCCGCAAAGGGGTCGGCCCATGATGAAGATGTGGTCGACGCCGAATTCAAAGAGGTCAAGCGCGACGCTTGAGCCTTGGCAAAGGTGTGATTCAGCACGCGGGTGCGGGGCAGGCAGGTCAACCGGGTCATTCCCGGTCATAATCTGCCGCGCCTCGCGCCCGCGTGGCTTGTTTTCGGCGATTAATGGATTAAGCAATGGCGAAGCGTGACTACTACAACATCCTTGGTGTGGCCAAGGACGCATCAGACGACGACATCAAGAAGGCCTATCGCAAGCTCGCCATGAAATTCCATCCGGACCGCAATCCGGACAACAAGGAATCCGAGGAGAAATTCAAGGAGGCCAAAGAGGCCTACGAGATGCTTTCCGACAGCGCCAAACGACAGGCTTACGACCGTTTCGGTCATGCGGGCGTCGATCCGAACGCCGCAGGCGGGCAGGGCGGCCAAGGCTACGGTGGGTTCGGCGATGTCTTCGGCGATATCTTCGGGGACATCTTCGGTGCTCAGCAGGCCGGCCGGGGGCAGCGCAGCAGCGTCTATCGGGGTGCCGATCTGCGATATGCCATGGACATCACGCTCGAGCAGGCCGCAGCAGGCTTCGAGACCGAGATCCGCGTGCCCTCGTGGGACGCCTGCGAGACCTGCAGCGGCAGCGGCGCCAAGCCCGGCACCAAGCCCCAGACCTGTCGTACCTGCAACGGACAGGGCGCGGTCCGGGTGCAGCAGGGATTCTTTTCCATTCAGCAGACCTGCCCGACCTGTCACGGCAGCGGTAAAACCGTGTCCGATCCCTGTGAGCCCTGCGAAGGCGCGGGTCGGATCAAGCGGACTCGGACGCTGCAGGTCAAGGTGCCGGCCGGCATCGACGATGGCATGCGGATCCGTTCGGCCGGTAATGGCGAGCCCGGCATCAATGGGGGTCCATCGGGTGATCTCTATGTCGAGATTCACACCAAGGAGCACGCGGTCTTCAAGCGCGACGGCGACGATCTTCACTGCCAGGTTGCGGCGACCGTGACCACCGCTGCGCTGGGCGGCATGATTCAGGTGCCCACGCTTGCGGGCGACGCCGAGATCGAGTTGCCCGAAGGCACCCAGACCGGCAAGACTTTCCGCTTGCGAGGCAAGGGCATCAAGGGTGTTCGTTCGAGTTATCCCGGCGACCTCTATGTGCACCTGATCGTCGAGACACCGATTCGACTCACCGAAAAGCAGCGGACCTTGCTGCGCGAACTCGACGCGACGCTGAAGGACGAGCGACACAGCCCGCAGACCCGGTCCTGGAAAGACAAGGTCAAGGAATTCTTCCAGTAGTTTTATTTCAAGGAAAACCCGTGTCCGGATACGCTGTTTCGCAGCCGTTTCATCTTGCTTTCCCGGTCGATGACCTGCAAGCAGCGCGCGCCTTCTATGGCGGCCTGCTTGGTTGCCCCGAAGGCCGCAGTTCACCTGACTGGATCGACTTTGACCTCTATGGCCATCAGATCGTTGCGCATCTGTCGCCCGATCAGGCTGGCCACCGGGCGACCAACGCGGTCGACGGCGACAACGTGCCGGTGCGTCACTTCGGTGTGGTGCTGGGCATGAATGACTGGACCGCACTGGCCGACAAACTGCGTGCTGCAGCGGTCAAGTTCATCATCGAGCCGCATGTGCGCTTCAAGGGTGAGGTCGGCGAACAGGCGACCATGTTCTTTCTCGATCCGTCCGGAAACGCGATCGAGTTCAAGGCATTCGCTGACCCGTCACGGCTCTTTGCCAAGTAATCGCCGCGCCTGATCGGGGCGCCAATTCAATTTCGCGCCGGCACAGTCACGGCCAGAGGGGACGTTATGGTCAGCAACACGGGCAGCAACACGGGCAGCAACCAGCAGGAATTCGACCGCGCTCAAAAGGTCCTGGTGGGCGGTGTGAATTCGGCGGTCAGGGCATTTCGGGCTGTTGGCGGCACGCCGCGCTTTATTGCCCGCGCAGACGGTGCCTACCTCTGGGATGTCGAAGGCAAGCGCTATGTCGATTACCTCGGTTCATGGGGGCCGATGATCGTTGGCCACTCGCATCCGCTGGTGCTCGAGCGGGTTCGCTACGCCGCCGGCCGCGGCTTGTCCTATGGCGCCCCCAATGTCATGGAGACCGAACTCGCCGAGCGCATCTGCAGCCTGTTTTCGCATGTCGAGCGGGTGCGCTTCACCAGTTCGGGCACCGAGGCTGCGATGTCGGCGCTGCGGCTGGCCAGAGGCTTCACCGGTCGCACCAAGATCCTGAAGTTTGAAGGGTGTTATCACGGCACGGCCGACAGCCTTCTGGTCAAGGCCGGCAGCGGCGCACTCGCCTTCGGGCAGCCGAGTTCGGCAGGTGTGCCGGAGGACCTTGCCCGCCACACGCTGGTGGCCCAATTCAACGACCTGGCCAGCGTCAAGGCGCTCTTCGATGCGCACCCGGGGCAGATCGCCTGCGTGATGATCGAGCCTGCCGCCGGCAATATGAACCTGATCCTGCCGCACAAGGGCTTTCTCGAGGGTCTGCGCAGCCTGTGCAGCGCCGACGGCGCGCTCCTGATCTTCGATGAGGTCATGACCGGATTTCGCGTGGCGCTCGGCGGCATGCAGCAAGTCAGCGGCGTGGTCCCCGACATGACCGCCTTCGGCAAGGTGATTGGCGGAGGCATGCCGGTCGGTGCGATCGGCGGCCCGGCAGCCGTCATGGAAATGATGGCGCCGCTGGGGCCGGTCTATCAGGCCGGCACGCTGTCGGGTAACCCGATTGCGATGGCCGCAGGTCTGGCGACCCTGGAGTTGATCTCGGTCCCCGGGTTTTATGACCCGGTGGTGGCACGCCTTGGGCGCCTGATCGCCGGGCTGCGCGAGGCGGCCCAGGCTGCCGGCGTGCCTTTCAGTGCACAGCAGCTCGGGACCATGGCCGGCATCTACATGATGCCGAATGTGCCGCAGAGCTATGCCGAGGTCATGACCCAGGATGTCGAGCGCTTCAAGCGCTTCTACCATCGCATGCTCGAGGCGGGCGTCTATTTCCCGCCCTCGCCGGTTGAGGCCTTCTTTTTCTCGTCCGCCCATGGTGATGCCGAGGTCGACTTCACCCTCGAACAGGCGCGAATCGCGTTCAGGGATCTCTGAGCGCACCTCAGTGAATCGTTGGGCGCCCGCGGCGGGCGAGTCGTCCGCGAAAGAGGGTCTGCATGACCCTCGTCGTACCCACATTGACCATGTCCTGCCCGATCACATGGGCTTCGCCTTCGACGATATCGAGCGTGACATCGGTGCCGACCGCGAGCAGACCGCGGTAGGCGCGCATGCCGTAGATGGTCGGCACGACGCTGTCGAACTCGCCATGCATCAGGTGAATCACGCTCGAGACTCGCTCATCGGGCGTGATGGGCCGCATCAGTCTCGCGCCATAGGCGGCAACGATTGACAGCCTGCCCGGCTGCAGGCGTGCACACTCCAGGGCCATGGTGGCGCCCTGCCCATGTCCGATCAGCACGGTCTGCTGTGGCCCGATACCAATCTGATCCTGAAGCGCGGCGATGCGGGTGAGGATGAGCTTGCAGGCGGCTTGCAGCCGCTGAGCGACTTGTCCATCGACGTCATTGGGATCGAACCAGTCGGTATGCCTGCCGAGATGGCGCAGGCCCTGCAGCACGATGCCGGTGGCGCCCGGAAACTTCAGCTGCCAGGCGATCGCCACCGGCGCGAAGGCCTCGGGCGAGGAGCCGGCCGGATGCATGAAGATCAGCAGGCGAGGGGGCGCTTTCGGTGAGATCGGCGGCAGTTCGAGCCAGAGCTGGTCGGATTCAGGGGTGTCGGACATGGTGGTCGGTGAGAGCCTCAGGGGTGTTGTCCTGTTTGGAAGAACCAGCCACTGACGGCCCAGCCGATGGCTGCCATCAGGGCCGTGGCCGGCAGGGTGAGCGCCCAGGTCCAGAGCAGGCTGCCGGCAACGCCCCATCTGACCGCCGAGATACGGTTGGCAGCGCCCACCCCGACGATCGCGCTCGTCATGGTGTGAGTGCTCGAGACCGGTATGCCGGCTGCCGATGCGACGAAGAGCACGACTGCACCGCTGGTCTCGGCGCAAAAACCGCCCACCGGCCGCAGCCGTGTGATGCGCTGGCCCATGGTGCGCACGATTCGCCAGCCGCCGAAAAATGTACCGAGTGCGATCGTGACATAGCAGCCGATGACGACCCATGCTGGCAGATGATCAGGCCCGGTCACGCCGGCTGCAATCAGCAGCAGCCAGATCACGCCCATGGTTTTTTGCGCATCGTTGCCGCCATGCCCGAGGCTGTAGAGCGCCGACGAGACGAGTTGCAAGCGGCGCATCCAGCGGTCGGCGCCGCGAATGGTCGCGCCTCGCAGCACCCAGCCCATCAGCACCATCAGGAGGATGCCAAGCATGAATCCAAAGAGCGGCGACAGCACGATGAATGCCGCGGTGCGAACAATGCCTGCACCGATCAGCGCCGACAGGCCGGATTTGGCGAGCGTGGCACCGATCAGCCCGCCGATCAGCGCATGCGACGAACTCGAAGGCGTGCCGATGCGCCAGGTGAACAGATTCCAGAAGATCGCTGCGAGCAGTGCCGCGAAGATCACCCGTTGATCGACGGCGTAGGGGTCGACGATGCCGGTGCCCACGGTTTCGGCCACGTGAAATCCGAAGACTGCGATGGCCAGCAGATTGAAGAGCGCGGCCCAGGCAACCGCCTGATGCGGCTTGAGTACGCCGGTCGAGACGACTGTCGCAATCGAATTGGCGGCGTCGTGAAAGCCGTTCATGAAGTCGAAGGCCAGCGCCAGTGCAACCAGAAATATCAGTACGGGCAGACTGATCGTGGCGATCTCCATGGCGGCGATGGCGGGGGGCGCGGATCGTAATACGAAATCGCCGCTCAGGCGTTCTCGAGCACGACGCCTTCGATGATGTTGGCCACGTCCTCGCAGCGGTCGGTGAGCGACTCGAGCATTTCGTAGATCGCCTTGAGTTTGATCAGCTGGCGCACATCGGGCTCCTCGTGAAAGAGTTTGGACATCGCCGAACGCATCACCCGATCGGCGTCCGATTCGAGCCGGTCGATCTCGACGCACAGCTTGAGGATGGCATCGGCGTTGGCCATGTCCGCGAGCAGATTGACCGCTGAGCGCACCCGTTCGCAGCACATCTGTGCCAGCGAGGCGAGCTGGACCGCTTCCGGCGTTACGGTCTGGATGTCGTAGAGCATGACCGACTCGGCGACATCCTGGGTGAGATCAAGGATGTCGTCCATGCTTGAGATCAGCTTGTGGACATCATCACGATCGAAGGGTGTGATAAAGGTCTTGTGAAGCAGCGCAATGGTTTCGCGGGTGATTTTGTCACCCGAACTCTCGATCTCGTCGATCGCCTGAATTTCGCGTGCGCGCAGCAGCGGGTCGCTGTAGTGCTCCATCAGGTGCAGCAGATGATGAGCGCCGTCGACGATCCGGTCGGCGTGCTGATTGAAGAGATCGAAGAAGCGCCCTTCGCGGGGCAGCAGTCGGCCGAGCATGGCAGGAATGAAGTGCAGGCGTGTACTGCGGACCAAAGAGCGTAGCAGAGATCATCGTCAGACTCGTGGGAGTCGGGCTCGGCGCGATGCTACGGCGGGCTCGGATACAGCCTGTGAGATGTCGCGTGACCCTGGGCATCGACTTCGACCAGAACCATGTCGCCCGAGCCGATGTCCGGTCCGGCGAAGGCCCTGATGTTCACATGGTGGGTGACCAGAATCAGCGCGCGATCGCCTTTGCTTTTCATCGCTCGCACGATAAAGCGTGTCAGTGCCGCTGTTGAGTTGCGTGCCTGGTCGGGCTGGTCAAAAAACGAGCCGAGCGATGGTTCGATGCTGGCGCTGCCCAGGTCCAGTGCGTTCGCGGTGTCGCGGCAGCGGCACCAGGTGCTTGAATAGACCAGGGCCTGGTCCACGCCCTGACGTTTGAGCCAGACACCGGTGCGTGTCGCCTGGGCAAGTCCTTGTGCATTCAGATTTCGCTGTGTCGCGCAATCGTCGAGTCGATAGCCGATCGGGTCGCCGATACCCGGCGCGTAGGCATGTCGCATCAGCAGCAGGTAGCGCGACGAGCGCAACTTGTCTGACAACTCAGCCGAAAGATCGGCTGCATGCGCGCTCAGGCCGCTGCACACCAGGAGACAAAACAGGATCACCCTGACCGTGGCAACTCGCATTGGTGCTGTCAGCGCCGGCGACGCTTGGGCAGGCGGTCGGGACTGAAGGCTGCGCTGACAGCATCCCCTCACACCGCCCTCCGAAGCCGCTCGAGATAAAGCTCGTTGGACGGCGGCGTGCCGTTACGCTGGGCTTCCCAGAGCGTTTCGGCCAGCGCGTCGATCACGCGATGCGCCGCTTCGTGTTCGTCGCCTGTGGCGCGCAGCAAGGCTTGCCAGGCGGCCCGAATGCCTGGGGGCTGGTCGATCTGAAGCTGCTCGGTGACCGACAGATGCATGCTCAGGTGCAGGAAGGGATTGGCGCCTGGCCCGTCGGCGCTGAAGTCGGTGCTCAGTGCGGTCTGCTGATCACTGAGGAGCGCGTGGTATTCCGGATGCCGGGCGATCCAGTCGATGGCGATCGCCTCGATCGGTGTGATCGGCTGGGCGGCGTTCTGTTTGTGCCAGGCTTCGCAAAAGAAGCGTCTGACGTCGTCACGGCTCGGATTGAACATGTCGCTTTCGTCGTGGGGCGGCAGGGGCTGCGCCAGCCGCGCCGGGCGCAGCTGTCTTGGGTTTGTAGGGGCACAGGTCGGCCACCGGGCATCGCCAGCATTCGGGCTTGCGTGCTTTGCAGACATAGCGCCCATGCAGGATCAGCCAGTGATGGGCATCGATCAGAAAGGGCGCCGGAATGGCCTTGAGCAGACCCTGCTCGACCGCAAGCGGTGTCTTGCCGGTGGCCAGTTTCAGTCGGTTCCCTACCCGGAAAATATGCGTGTCGACCGCCATGGTCGCCTCGCCGAAGGCGGTGTTGAGTACGACGTTGGCCGTCTTGCGCCCGACGCCGGGCAGGGCCTCGAGCGCCTCGCGCTCGCGCGGCACTTCACCCTGATGAAGCTCGAGCAGCATCGTGCAGGTCTCGATCAGATGGCGTGCTTTCGAGTGATACAGGCCGATGGTTCTGATGTGCGGCTCGAGCCCCTCGACACCGAGCGCCGCGATTGCGGCTGGCGTGCGGGCCACCGCAAAGAGCTTGCGGGTGGCGATATTGACGCTGCGATCGGTGGCCTGCGCCGACAGCAGCACTGCCACCAGCAGCTCGAAGGGGGTCGTGAATTCGAGTTCGGTCGTGGGCGTCGGATTGGCTGCCCGAAACCGCGAAAAGAGCTCGAGGCGATCGGCAAGCTTCATGTCGGAGGGTTCAGTCGCGAGCGTGCGCGGGCGACCGCAGCCTCGATCATCACGCGCTTGCGCTCGGCACCGGTCTGGGGCGAGAGACCAACGGCAGACGGCTGCGCCGAGGTCGTTGACGTGGCGGTGGGCGTGGAGACGGAAGTGAAAGTGGCCGACGAGCCGGCCGGCGGCCCAGATGTCCTGGCTGTGGCGCCCTGATCAGCCAGACGCGAGCGCTCAGAGCGCGCCAGTCTCGCCAGTCTTGCATCACGCCGGTTCAGCCGCCCGCGCGCGGCGTCGGCGTCCTGGCGTGTCCAGTCGGCGAGTGCGGCCGGCGGCTCGATCATCTCGATACAGTCGACCGGGCAGGGCGGTAGGCAAAGTGCGCAGCCGGTGCAAAGCTCGGGGATGATTGCGTGCAGCCGTTTCGGGCCGCCTGCAATTGCGTCGACCGGACAGGCCCGGATGCAATGTGTGCAGCCGATGCACAGGTCGGCCACGATGCGGGCGATCTTGCGCGGCGCCTCGACACCGCAGGACGCGTCAAGCGCCATGACCGCCCGGCCGGTGAGGGCCGCCAGCAGGACGATGCCGGCGGCACCTCCCGGCGGACAGCGATTGATCGGTGCCTGCTGGTCAACGATCGCTTCGGCATACGGCTTGCAACCGTGATAGCCGCATTGCGTGCACTGAGTCTGCGGTAACAGACGATCGACCTGCCTGATCTGCTCGTCGCGATCGGCCGGACTCGGGCCACCCGGGCCGGGACCGGGCACCGGGCTGTGCGGTTGAAGGCCAGACAGACTCAGGCGTGCTCTCTGATGAAATCGCTGATCTGGGGCCGCACCAGGGTCCGCCAGCGCCGGCCGCTGAAGATGCCGTAATGGCCGGCACCTTCGACGATGGTCTGGCGCTTCATGTGGGCCGGCAGCTTGCTGCACAACTCGAGGGCGACGCTTGTCTGACCGATGCCCGAGATGTCGTCGAGTTCGCCTTCGACGGTAAAGAGTGCCACCTTGGTGATGTCTTCGGGTGTGACCGTCATCATGCGCCCCTCGAAGGGCACCTTCCAGACGCCTCGTGGCAGCTGATGCTCCTGGAAGACCGCCTTGATGGTGTCGAGGTAATACTCGGCGGGCAGGTCGAGCACCGCGTTGTACTCGTCATAGAAAGCGCGATGGCTGTCGGCGTCTTCGTCGGCGCCCCGCACCAGATTGTTGTAGAACTCGCGGTGCGATTCGGTATGCCGATCGGGGTTCATTGCGACGAAGCCTGCGTGCTGCAGGAATCCCGGATAGACCAGTCGGCCGACGCCCGCATGGCGACCCGGCACGCGATAGATCACATTGCGCTCGAACCAGCTGAACGGTTTCTCGGTGGCGAGGTTGTTGACCGAGGTCGGGCTGCGACGGGTATCGATCGGCCCGCCCATCATGGTCATCGTACGGGCCTGTTTCGGGTCGTTCAGGGTGGCCATCATCGCGACGGCGGCCAGCACCGGCACGGTCGGCTGGCAGACCGACACCAGATGCACCTTCGGCCCGAGATGCCGGATGAACTCGATGGCATAGGCAATGTAGTCGTGCAGATGGAAGGGGCCCTTGGACAGCGGCACCGTCCGTGCATCGAGCCAGTCAGTCACATAGACATCGTGATGCGGCAGCAGTGCCCTGACGGTGTCGCGCAGCAGCGTCGCATGGTGGCCCGACAGGGGCGCAAAGACCAGTACCGTCGGATCGGCAGGCCGGCGCGCGGCAGATTTTGGAAACTGTCTGGCAAAGTGAATCAGTCGGCAAAAGGGTTTGTCGATTTCGACCTGCTCAAGCACCGGCACCGTCACGCCGTCGATCTCGGTCGTCTCGAGCCCCCACTTGGGCTTGTCATAGTCCTTGCCGAGTCGGTGCATCAGCTCGAAGCCGGCCGCCATGCGCGGCGCAAACGGCACATAGGCATACGGGCTGTAAGGATGGCTGTAGAGCTTGCCAAGGGTCTGGGCCCAGCTCGACAAAGGGTTCAACACAGCTCGTTGAGCTTCTCGCAGTTGATAGAGCACGCGACTTACTCCGATTGACAGAAGACCGAATCTGGCATTGTCCTTGGCTGACTGCTGCGATGCAAACTGAGCAGGCCTTCAATGTCGCCAGACGGACGACTCGCGCCGTCGGGAGGCGTCAGTCCTTGACCACAATCGGCCAGATAACCAGTCGAGTGCCTGCTCAGGCGTCGTTCAGTTCAGACTTGCAGCGCCCGATCCAGCGCGCCGTGAGCTTTTCCTGCAGCGAGTTTTGCCCCAGCCGTTGTGCAAGCCCGTCAAAATCGACCGCATCCAGCGGCTGATCCTGATTGAAGCAGGAAAAGACGTAGCGCCGTGCACCGGTGAGCGGGTCGATCTGCAATTGAAGGCATTGCGCGCAGATCTCCTTCATCATGCATTGCATCGGTGAATTGATTGAACCGATCGCGGTATGCGAGGGGTTCAGAAACGGTGCCAGTTCGTGATGTCGGGCACGGCTGACCGCCGCCATCATGCGGTCGGACCCGATCACGATGAGCCGATCGACCTCCTGCAGCCTGATCGGTCGATCGGCGTCACTGACGATGCCTGCAGGTGACTGCAGGCGCGCATCCTCGCCCCAGGCCTGCATGGCCTGGACGATATTGCCCACGTAGGCATGGTCCTGAGGCCGCGAGGCGATGAAGCCGGGAGCCTCATCGCAGCACCAGACGACGACATCGGCGGCCTGCTCGATCTGTGCCGCCCTGAACCGGTCGGCGGCCTTCTTGTAGCCCGCGAAATAGAGCACCTTCGAGCCGCTCGCCCGCAACGCCGCGCCGATCGAAAAGAGCACCGCATTGCCCAGACCGCCGCCGGCCAGCAGCACGGTCTGACCGCTGACGATCTCGGTCGGCGATCCGGTGGGGCCCATCATCACGATCGGCTCATCGACCTGCAGCCGTTCGCACAGATCGGACGAGCCGCCCATTTCGAGCACGATCGTCGAGATCAGGCCTTTTTCCTTGTCGACCCAGGCGCCGGTCATTGCCAGGCCTTCCATCGCGAGCAGGGTGGTGTCTGCGTTCGGATGTTCGATCCGTCTGGCCTGCGATGAGTAGTTCTGCAGTCGATAGAACTGGCCCGGCATGAAGCGGCGTGCCGCCATTGGCGCATGAACGACCACTTCCACGATGGCCGGTGCCAGCCGCTCGATGCGAGCGACGCGGGCTCGCAGCAGGTGATTCATCCGCGCCGAAAAGGCGTCGGCCGATTCGCGGCTCTCCGGCTCCCGCGCGGCCAGCACCCGCGAGACGACCGGATAGCCTTGACGGGCCGACGCCATCGCCTTGACCACATTGCCGGCGTAGCTTGGATGCACATCGCCGAAGCAGGAGATCCACCGCTCGCCGGGTGCGCCTGCCATCAGCACCCGGGCTGCGGCTGGCTTGGGGTTGCCGCGTTCGGGCACAACCGGCTGGCCCGATTCGTCGAGCGCCCGGAAGTAGCGGCCATCGAGGACGACATGCTCGCCGTCCTCGCGCGCAAGCACGGTGTTGGGCTGGGTGCCGGCGGCGATGATGACCGTTCGTGCCGGCAATTCGGTGTCGTCGCCGTCCCGCCATTGGCCGTGAGCATCGCGACACTGGCGGCGGAAGGTGATCGAGCGCACTGCAGAATCGGTATCGACGTCGATACGTCGCGGTGCCAGGCACTCGGCAAATCGCAGGCCTTCTTCGAGTGCCCGGTTCAATTCTTCGTGGTTGAGCGTGTAGGCCGGACTGTCGATCAGCCGGCGACGATAGGCAACCGTCACCCCGCCCCATGATTGCAGCAGTTCGACCAGTCGGGCCGCCCGCCCCTGACTGCGCGCTGCTTCGCGCTCGGCCCTCAGCGCTCTGGCGTGCGCGATCCAGTCATCGGCCAGGGTGTGTTCGTCGGGGCGCCAGCCGGCACGAACCGCCGCCTCACCGATGTCGGCAACCAATGCCTCGTGGCGAGCCAGAAATTTGTCGACCTGACTGACGTAGTAAGCCAGCGCCTCGGTTGCAGTATCGATAGCGGTCAGTCCGCCGCCGATCACGACCACCGGGAGGCGCAATTGCATGTTGGCGATCGAATCGGCCTGCGCAGCACCGGTAAGTTGCAGGGCCATCAGGAAGTCGCTCGCGGTTCGGACGCCGCGAGCCAGGCCATTGGGAACATCGAGGGTGGTCGGTTTGCCGGCCCCGATCGCCAGCGCAATATGGTCAAAGCCAAGTTGCCAGGCGTCGTCCACGCCCAGGGTGCCGCCAAAGCGCACGCCGCCGATCAGCGTGAACTGATCGCGCCGCTCGAGCAGCAGTCGCACGATCTTCAGAAAATTTTTGTCCCAACGGACCGTGATGCCGTATTCGGCCACGCCGCCGAAGCCCGAGATCGTGCGGGAATCAAGGTCTTCGTGCAGCGAATCGATGTCGCGCACCGGCTCAAACGCAACGCGGGCGCCGTGCGGGTCAACGCCCGACAGCGACTGCGCCAGCGGTTCGATCTTCAGCCCGTCGATCGCCACGACGGTGTGCCCGTCGTTCATCAGATGATGAGCCAGCGTGAACCCTGCGGGGCCGGTGCCGACAACAAGCACCTTGCGGCCACTGGCCGGTGCCGGAAGGGGACGCCGCAGATTGAGCGGGTTCCAGCGCGACAGCAGCGAATAGATCTCGAGCCCCCATGGCAGCTCGAGCACATCCTTGAGCGTGCGGGTCTCGGCCTGGGGAATGTCGACCGGCGTCTGCGCCTGATAGATGCAGGCCTTCATGCAGTCGTTGCAGATGCGATGACCGGTGGCCGCGACCATCGGATTGTCGATCATCATCATCGCCAGCGCCGAGATCGCCAGGCCTGAGCGCTTGAGGGTATGAAACTCCGAGATCCGCTCCTCGAGCGGACATCCAGACAGGGCATTGCCGAAGGCATCGCGCCGCCAGGGCCCCTTGGCCTGATCGGGCGGTGTCTGGCGCAGTCCTGTCGAGCAGGAGTCAGTGCCCTGCTTGTGGCACAGCAGGCAATAGTGCGATTCATCGAGCGCGCCTGCCAGATCGGTGCCGGCATCGGTCAGCGCGAATGGCGCGCGATCGTGATCGAGCCTGCGCCGGATCTGATCGGGCCGGATCGTCGTGATGCTCACGCGATCGTGTTCGTGGCGGACAGTGTCCTTGAGCAGGTTGAGCGGATCGATGTTCGCGGGATGGCGAAACAGCACGCTGTGTCGATGGCGCTTGCGTCCGGCATCGGTGGTGGCCGCCCAGGCGCTGTAAAGACGCGCGATTTCAAGCCGATCGGCATGGGTTGATGCATCGGCCTGCCAGCGCAGCACCGCCCGCGCAAACGCGAGTTCGTCGAAGTCGTTGAGTTCGTCTCGTTCGTCGAGATCGCTGTCGGGATTGTTGATCTGGGCGACCGTCCGGTCGCGATCGGTCGATTCGCTTGCGATCGCCTCGAGCAGGGTGATGCGGGCAGCATCGGCATCAAAACCGACCAGCGCCTGCGCCGGGACACCCAGCAGCGCCTGGCGTTTGACGAATTTCCATTTCACCCGGTAGAGCGGGTCGAGCCGGGTGTGCGCTGCCCGCAGCAGCTCGAGGGATTCGACAATGCCGAAAAGACCGGCAATGAAGGCGTCCAGATGGGCGCTGACCTCGATCAGCAGGGCGGCTTCGGCGCGTGAATCGATCGCGTCGGGCGCCCGGCGTGCGTCGGTATAGCGCTGACCCAAGCCAGAGTTGGCCAGGGTCAGGGATTCGAGCCATCGGTCGTCGAGGCGCTTCAGACCGTCGCGGTGATGCAGGTCCTCGAAGCTCAGGCCGAAATCGAGGACCAGGCCGTCCAGGCGGCCGTCAGGTGTCACTTTTCAAGGTACTGCAGCTTGTCCTTCACGTCTTTCCAGGTGTCGGCATCAGCCGGCTGGGGCTTGGCGCGGGTGATGCTCGGCCAGCTCCGGGAAAGCTCGATATTGAGCTTGATGAAGTGCATCTGATCGGCCGGGACGTCTTCTTCGGCCTTGATCGCTTCGACCGGGCATTCGGGGATGCAGACCGCGCAATCGATGCATTCATCAGGGTCGATGACCAGCATGTTCGGCCCTTCGCGAAAGCAGTCGACCGGGCAGACATCGACGCAGTCGGTGTATTTGCAGCGAATGCAGGACTCGGTGACGATATGGGTCATAAGGATCTGAAAGAAGGAAGCAGAGGGAGGAGGGCATCGCCGCTTGCGGCGGCCCGTTGCAGGCCGATATTAGCGTGGGTTACCGTCGGGTCAAAGCCACGGTCACCCGATTGCCCCGTTCTCGAGCGTGGCAATCCTCATCCTGTCAGGCCCACATCATCGACAATGGCAATTCATGATCCCACCGCGGCGGAAGAATCGAATGACGATTACACAGGTTTTTTCAATTGGATCAGATCGGATGCGCCACCTTGCCGGGGCAGTGCTGACGCCGGCGCTGATGTTCTCGCTCAGCTTGGCGGTCGCTCCGGCGACAGCACAGATCCGGATCGGCGAGCTCAACAGCTACAAATCGCAGCCGGCGTTTCTCGAACCCTACAAAAAGGGCTGGGAGATGGCGCTCGAAGAAATCAATGCGAGCGGCGGCCTGCTTGGCCAGAAGGTCGAGGTGATTTCACGCGATGACAATGCCAATCCGGGCGATGCAGTGCGAGTGGCCGAGGAACTTGTCTCGCGCGAGCGTGTGGTGGCGGTCTTTGGCACCTTTCTGTCGAACATCGGTCTGGGCGTGGGCGATTTTGCCAAGCAGCGCAAGGTGCTGTTTCTGGCGGCAGAGCCGCTCACCGACAAGATCACCTGGCAAAACGGCAATCGCTACACCTTCCGCCTGCGGCCATCGACCTACATGCAGTCCTCGATGCTCGTGCCCGAAGCGGTCAAGCTCAAAAAGAAGCGCTGGGCCATCGTCTATCCGAACTACGAGTACGGGCAGTCGGCGGCGGCCACCTTCAAGGAGCTGATGAAAAAGGCGCAGCCCGATATCGAATTCGTCGCCGAGCAGGCGCCGGCGCTCGGGCGAATCGACGCCGGTGCGGTGGCACAGGCACTGCTCGATGCGCGTCCCGATGCGATTTTCAATGTCACCTTCGGCACCGACCTCGCCCGTCTGGTGCGCGAGGGGCAAACCCGTGGGCTTTTCAAGGATCGACCGGTGGTCTCGTTGCTGTCGGGGGAGCCTGAATACCTCGATCCGCTTCGTGACGAGGCGCCGGAAGGCTGGCTGGTGACCGGCTATCCCTGGTACAGCATCAAGTCGCCCGAGCACGACAAGTTTCTGACGGCCTACCAGCGCAGATGGAAGGAATACCCCAGGCTCGGCTCGGTTGTGGGGTATGCGTCGATGATGTCGCTGGCCGAGGCGATCCGCAAGGCCGGCTCGACCGACACCGAAAAGCTGGTGGAGGCGATGCGCGGGCTGCAGGTCAACAGCCCCTTCGGTCGCTTCACCTATCGCGCAATCGATCACCAGGCCACGATGGGCGCTTATGTGGGCACGACCGCCGTCAACCTCGGTCGGGGCGTGATGAAGGACTTTCGCTACATCGATGGCGCAACGGTGCTGCCGTCGGATGCCGAGGTTCGAAAGTTGCGGCCTGCCGATGCGATGCAGTAGGTCGGTGTCAACTGGGGCCAGGACGCAGTGCTCGGGCTGAGCGGTCATTGGGGCGAAAGGTCGCTGCTGGCGGCAGTCTTCATCACGACAGCGGTGTTGACCGGGCTTGCGGCAGCCGAAGACTGCTTCGTCGATCCCCCGGGGGGCGTCAGGTCTGTGAAAGACCGCAAGCGCCCGCCAGCCCCGAAGGTGAAGAAGCAGGCCGCACCCCTGGCGACTGCGGTCGTACCGGCCTCGGACCCCATCGTGACCCGGCCCAAGCCCAAGCCCAAGCCCAAGCTCAGGCAGGCGCCGGTTGCTGCCTCGACGCAAGGACGCATACAGGTCGACTGCCCGAAAGATCCGGCCACACCGACCGCTGTTCTGAACGAAGCGATGTCCCGGCCACCACGAGGCGAGTCCGAGTTGCTGGCCGCAGCGCTGCAGGCACCGGTCTTGACACCAACGCCCACAGACGCCGCGCTGAAGTCGAGCGGCCCCGCTATGCCGCGGGGCGATGACCTCGCATTTTGGCCGGTTGCGCCGGTCTGGCAGATGACGCGAGACAACACCGCGCTGCTGTCCTCCGGCGCCTCGCAGGCGCCCGCGCTCCCCGGGCCATCCGCGCCAGTTTCGCCACCCGATATGCCGGTCATTACCGTGCCGCCGACGACTATTCCTGAACCGGGTACCGTCAGCCTGCTCCTGGTCGCGCTGGTGTTCATGGCTTTGAGGCGGGGGCGGATTTGACGCTGCAAACCCTTGCGGTTGCGCTGATCAATGGGCTGGCAGGTGCCTCGACCCTCTTTCTGGTGGCTGCCGGCCTGTCGCTGATCTTCGGTGTGAGCCGTATCGTCAACTTCGCGCATGGCTCGCTTTACATGATCGGCATCTATCTGGCCTACACCCTGATCGAGACTTTCGGGGCGGGCAGCGGCCTCGGTTTCTGGGCGGGGGTGGCATGCGCCGCGCTGCTGACCGCCGTGATCGGCGCGCTGATTGAGGTGCTGGTGCTCAGGCGGGTCTATCGCGCTCCCGAGCTGTTTCAGCTGCTGGCCACCTTTGCGGTGGCCTTGATCGTCCGTGATGTGGTGCTCTGGTGCTGGGGTCCCGAAGACCTTTTCGGGCCGAAGGCCCCAGGGCTCAAGGGCGCCTACGATCTTCTGGGCGCGCGTCTGCCGGTCTATGACTTGCTGCTGGTGGTGATCGGCCCAGCGGTGTTGCTGGCCCTGTGGCTGCTGTTGAAGCGGACCCGCTTTGGCGTGCTGATTCGCGCTGCTACACAGGATCGCGAGATGGTGGCCGCACTCGGCGTGAGCGAAGCATGGCTGTTCACCGGCGTGTTCGCGCTCGGCTCGATGCTGGCCGGCCTGGGCGGCGCACTGCAGATTCCTCGGGAGCCCGCCAATCTCGGGATGGATCTCACCACGATCGGTGAGGCCTTCGTGGTGGTCGTGGTGGGTGGCATGGGCAGCATCCCGGGCGCCTATCTGGCCGCCTTGCTGATCGCCGAGATCAAGGCCATCTGTTATGCCATCGGCACGGTCTCGATCGGCGGGTGGTCGGTGTCTTTTTCGAAGCTGACGCTGGTGGTCGAGTTTCTGGTGATGGCGCTGGTACTGGTGCTGCGGCCCTGGGGGCTGCTTGGTAAGCCGGGGGCCGAACCGCGTGGCGCCGCCCCACCGGAACTTGCACTGAGAGCCTCGACGCCAGCCGTGCGCTATGCCTGGATCGGGCTGATTGCGGTGCTCGCGGGTGTGCCACTGGTCGCCGGCGCCTTCCCCTATCTGCCGGTGCTCGGCATCGACATCCTGATAGCTGTGCTGTTTGCCGCCAGCCTGCACTTCATCATGGGGCCTGGTGGCATGCACTCCTTCGGTCATGCGGCCTATTTCGGGCTGGGTGCTTATGGTGCCGCGCTCGGGCTCAAGACCCTTGGCCTGCCGATGACTGCCGCACTGGTCTGCGGGCCCGTTCTTGCGCTGGCGGCAGCGCTGCTGTTCGGTTGGTTCGCCGTGCGACTGTCGGGTGTCTATCTGGCCATGCTGACACTGGCCTTTGCCCAGATCGTGTGGGCGCTGGTCTTTCAGTGGGATGAGGTGACCGGCGGCAGCAACGGCATGGTCGGCATCTGGCCGCCGGCCTGGCTGGCGTCGCGCAGCGCCTACTACCTGCTGACGCTCGCGCTGGTCGTGGGGTCAGTCCTGCTCTTGCGTCGGATATTGCTGTCGCCTTTCGGCTATGCGATGCGGGCCGGCCGCGACTCGCCGCTGCGAGCCGAGGCGCTGGGCATCGCGGTGGCACGGGTGCGCTGGGCGGGCTTTGCAGTCGCCGGATTTTTTGGCGGGGTGGCCGGTGCGCTCCATGCCTTTGCCAAAGGCGCGATTTCGCCTGAGACCATCGGTGTCAACCATTCGATCGATGGCCTGGTGATGGTGTTGCTGGGCGGCATTCAGACACTTGCCGGGCCGGTGGTCGGGGCGGTCGCCTTCACCTGGCTGCAGGACGTGATCATCCGCTCGACCGATTACTGGCGCGCTGTACTCGGCGTGGTCATCCTGGCGCTGGTGCTGGCATTTCCGCAGGGTTTGGCGGGTGCGCTGGGCCCGGTTGTCGAGCGAATCCTCAGGCGTCCGGCCACCGCAAGGTCGACCGCTGCCGGCGCCGGGCCGGTCGCGTGAACGCCACCGATCAGCGTGTGCAAGCGGCCGGTGGCGAGCCGCTGCTGCAAGTCAACGCGCTCAGCAAAGCCTTCGGCGGCGTCAAGGCGCTCGATACGGTGAGTTTTGATCTGGCCGGTGGCGAGCTGCTCGCACTGATCGGGCCCAACGGGGCAGGCAAATCGACCTGTTTCAACTGCATCAACGGACAGCTGCGCCCGGACGCGGGCACGGTGCGACTGGCGGGCCGCGACATGACCGGTCGCCTGCCGCGAGACATCTGGCGGCTGGGCGTCGGGCGAACCTTCCAGATTGCCGCGACCTGGTCGTCGATGACCGTCGCTGAAAACCTGCAGTTGGCGGTGCTTTCGCACCAGGGGCAGCTGCGGCAATGGTGGGGGCGGGCCGCCGACATGGCGCGTCAGCCGGCGCTCGAGCTGCTTGAGTCGGTCGGCCTGGCCGAGCTGGCCGATGCGCCCTGCGCCACGCTGGCTTACGGCGACATCAAGCGGGTCGAGCTCGCCATGGCCCTGTCGAACCAGCCCCGCCTGCTGCTGATGGATGAACCGACGGCGGGCATGGCGCCGCGTGAGCGCAATGACCTGATCGCTCTGGTCAAGAGGCTGGTTCGCGAGCGCAACATCGGCGTGCTGTTTACAGAACACAGCATGGATGTGGTGTTTGCACACGCCGATCGGGTCATCGTCCTGGCCCGTGGGCAGCTGATTGCCGCCGGTTCGCCCGATGAGGTCCGTGCCGATGAGCGGGTACGCGAGGCCTACTTTGGCAACAGCGTTGGCAACAGCGTCGGCACCGACCTGCCGCAGGGGCACTGACATGCCGGCGTCGCTGTTGCATGTTGAAGGTCTGTGCGCCTGGTACGGCCGGGCGCAGATTCTCTTCGATGTCGCGCTCGATGTCGGGCCGGGGGAGGTGGTGGCGCTCATGGGCCGCAATGGGGCCGGCAAGTCGACCACGATGAAGGCCATCATCGGCCTGACGCAGCGGCGCAGTGGCATCGTCACCTTCGACGGCCAGGATATCTCGAGGCTTGCACCGCACCGGATCGCCGGTCTCGGGCTGGGCTGGGTGCCCGAAGACCGGCGGATCTTCACCGATCTGACGGTGCTCGAAAACCTGGAGGTCGGACGGCGCGCGCCTCGCGCGGGCGCGCCGAGCTGGTCGCGCGAGGCCCTCTTTGCGCTGTTCCCCAATCTGGTGGCCATGCCTGATCGACTGGGCGCCCGCATGAGCGGTGGCGAGCAGCAGATGCTGACGGTGGCCCGCACGCTCATGGGCAATCCGCGACTGGTGCTGCTCGATGAGCCCTCCGAAGGCGTGGCGCCGCTGATCGTCGAGCAGATGGTCCGGTCGATCAACGAGATGAAGCGTCAGGGTCTGTCGGTGCTGCTGTCCGAACAGAATCTGCGCTTTGCACAAGCGGTTTGCGATCGGGTCTATGTGCTCGAGAAAGGGCAGGTCCGATTCGCCGGATCGATGGCCGAGCTCGATCGCGATGCTGCAGTGCGGCGTGATCTGCTTGGCCTGTGAGGGGGTTTTCGGGCTGCGAGCCTCGGTCTGAGCCGCTCTGGGCAAAGGCGCCAAAGGTACAATCCGAATGATGATTGTCACCTCGCTCCTCGACACCGACCTCTACAAGTTCACGATGATGCAGGTGGTCCTGCATCATTTTCCGGGCGCTCAGGTCGAATACCGGTTCAAGTGCCGAACGCCCGGCATCAGGCTGGCACCTTACGTCGAGCAGATCCGACGCGAGATTCACCACCTCTGCACGCTGCGTTTCACCGAGCCCGAGCTGGCCTATCTGCGAACGCTGCGCTTCATCAAGAGCGATTTCGTCGACTTTCTGGCGCTCTTTCACATGAGCGACAAGTACATCACGGTTGATGCCGCGCCCTCGGGTAATGGCGAGATCGAGATCACCGTGAAGGGCCCCTGGCTGCACACCATTCTTTTCGAAGTGCCGGTGCTCGCCATCGTCAACGAGGTCTACTTTCGAAATACCCAACCCGACCCCGACTATGGTGAGGGCCATCGCCGGCTGGTCAACAAGATCGGTCTGATCCGCGACGATCCGGCGCTTGCCGCACTCAGGGTGGCCGACTACGGCACACGGCGGCGCTTCTCGCGCACCTGGCATGAGGAAGTCATCATCGGTCTGCGTGACCGGTTGGGCGACAACTTCGCCGGCACCTCCAACGTCTGGTATGCGATGCGCCACAACATCCTGCCGCTGGGCACGATGGCGCATGAATATCTGCAGGCCTGTCAGGCGCTCGGTCCTCGGCTTCGCGACTCTCAGACCTTTGGCTTCGAGATGTGGGCGCGCGAATATCGCGGCGATCTGGGCATTGCGCTATCTGATGTCTATGGCATCGATGCGTTTTTGCGCGACTTCGACCTGTATTTCTGCAAGCTCTTCGATGGCGCTCGTCATGACTCGGGCGACCCTTTCGATTGGGGCGAGCGGATCATTGCCCACTACGAGTCCAATCGCGTCGATCCGCGCACCAAGACCCTGGTGTTTTCCGACAGCCTGAACGTGCCGCTGGCCATCTCGCTGTATCAGCGTTTCGAGCATCGGGCCAAGCTTGCCTTCGGTATCGGCACCAATCTCACCAATGACCTTGGCATTTCGCCCCTGCAGATCGTGATCAAGATGGTCCGCTGCAACGGTCAGCCGGTTGCCAAGCTGTCCGATGCACCCGAAAAGACGATGTGCGACGACAAGGCCTATCTGGCCTATCTTCGTCAGGTCTTCGAGTTGCCACCTGCCGACTGAGTCTGCCATGACCCTTGATACATCAACCGCGCGCCGCCAGATTCTCGACCGCATCCGCCGTGCCCAGGGCAGGGGCAGCGAGCCGCTGCCAAGCGAGCGCGAGGCGGTGACCGCGGCGCTCGCCCGTCCTACGCCCGGCCCCTTGCCGACCGTGGCCCCCGACCGTGTTGCCCACTTCGAAGCCCAGGCGCATCGCATGTCGAGCACGACCGAGCGCGTGGCGACGCTGGTGCAGGTGCCTGCTGCGATCGCCGGCTATCTCGATGCCCTGGGTCTGGCCCGCAAGGCGGTCTGCTGGAATACCTTTGCCGGGCTCGACTGGGCGGCCGCGGGCATCGACGTGCAGCCGCGCCGCCCGCAGGGTGATGATCTGGTCGGCATCAGCGGTGCCTTCGTCGCGGTGGCCGAGACCGGCACGCTCATGATGCTGTCCGGCCCCGATACCCCGGCCTCCATGCATCTGCTGCCCGAGACCCATATCGCCATCGTCAGTGCCGAGCGGGTCGTCGCGCATTACGAAGAA
Organism: Burkholderiales bacterium; assembly: GCA_947487165.1. Taxonomy (GTDB): domain Bacteria; phylum Pseudomonadota; class Gammaproteobacteria; order Burkholderiales; family Burkholderiaceae_E; genus UBA4615. The sequence goes on along the minus strand of CANKWX010000007.1, from coordinate 55,337 downwards.
GGATTCGCGCTCATTCGCGCCGAGCGCGGCCAGTTGCCGCGAGCCACCAATCTGGTGTCGGGTCCCTCCCGAACCGGCGATATCGAGCAGACCATTGTGCTGGGCGCGCACGGCCCTTACCGGGTCCATATCGTCATCGTCAGGGACACACCGGTGTACACCGAGGCGGTCTCATGAAGCCGAAGCTGCTGATCACCCGCAAAGTTTTTCCTGAGGTCATCGAGGCGCTGTCTGCGGTTTTCGATGTCGACCATAACCTCGCCGACGACGCCTGGACGCCCGAGGAACTTCGCCGGCGTGCCAGCGCGTGCCGCGCGATTTATGTCGTGGCAAGCGACCGCGTCGATACCGCCCTGCTCGATGCCTGTCCTGCGCTGGTGATGATCGCGACCGGCTCGGTCGGCTACAACCACATCGATCTGGCTGCCTGCACCGCTCGCGGCGTGCTGGTCACGAATACCCCCGATGTCCTGACCGAGGCGACTGCCGATATGGGCTTCGCGCTCCTGATGGCGGCTGCGCGGCGCGTGTCCGAATCGGAGCGCTGGTTGCGCGCCGGCCAGTGGGATCGCTGGGCCTGGGACCAGTTTTTGGGGGCCGATGTCCATGGCAGCACCCTTGGTGTCCTTGGCATGGGGCGGATCGGATCGGCGATTGCAAGGCGCGCCGCAGGCTTTTCGATGCGGGTCATTTATTGCAATCGCAGTGAGGCGCCGGGTGCGGCAGCGCTCGGGGCGTCCCGTGTGACGCTCGATGAGCTGCTGGCGCAGGCCGATCACCTGATGCTGGTGCTGCCCTATTCGACGGCCACTCACCACATCATCGGTGAGCGCGAACTTGGCCTGATGAAGCCCACTGCAACCCTGGTGAATATCGCTCGCGGCGGCATCGTCGACGACGCCGCGCTCGCCGCCGCGCTCGCCGCGCATCGGATTGCTGCGGCCGGTCTCGATGTTTTCGAGAATGAACCGGCGCTGAATCCGGCATTGCTCAAGGCGCCGAATATCGTGCTCACACCGCACATCGGCAGCGGTACCCGCTCATCCCGGCTGGGGATGGCGATGCTGGCGGCCCGCAACCTGCTTGCGCTCGAAGCCGGCGAGCCGCCATTGACGCCGCTCAACGCACAAGCGCTGAAAACACCGCGCTGACGGCGTCTCGCGGACTGCTGCCTTCTCAGGTGTTCAGGTGATGCAGCGGCGCGCCCGCTCGTGGCCACTGCACCGAGACCAGTTTGCCGGTTGTTGACAGCGTGATGAATGCGGTCTTGAGCTCGGGGCCGCCAAAGCAGATGTTGGTGGTGTAGATGTCGGGCAGCGACACCAGTTCAAGGTCCTTACCGTCGGGCGAGATCACGGTGATCCCGCCCTCAAAGAGCGAGGCGACACAGACGTTGCCGTTGGCCTCGATCGCAAGTGAATCGAACAGCCGATAGGTCGACATCGACGCCAGCAGGCTGCCCCCATTGGGCGACGGAAAAGGCGCCCTGGCAATCTCGCCCGGGCCGCTGACCTCGAAGCGCCAGACCCGACCGGTATGGGTTTCGGCCACGTAGAGCAGCTTGCCATCGGGCGACAGGCCGATGCCATTGGGCGTGAGCATCGGGTACACCACCTCGCTGATGCCTGATCCGTCGGCCTTCGCGTAATAGATGCCACCGCGATCGAGATCGCGGTCGCGCGACTTGCCCAGATCGGTGAACCAGAAGCCGCCGTGCCCGTCGAAGACCAGATCGTTCGGACCCTTGAGCGGGCCGTTCGGTCCATGGGTATAGAGCACCTCAACGCCGCCGGTGGCCAGATCGACCCGCTCGATGCGCCCGCCGCTGTAGTCATGCGCCTGATGACCAGGGCGCAGGCCGCCCGAGCGCATGGTCGACCACGCGAAGCCGCCGTTGTTGCAAAGATAGACCTTGCCGTCGGGGCCCATGGCAGCGCCGTTGGGGCCACCGCCGGGTTGCGCGATCACCTCAATGTCGCCCTTGGGTGTCACCCGGGTGAGGGTCCCCCGTTCGATCTCGACCAGCAGGATGTCGCCGTTGGGCAAGGCGATCGGGCCTTCCGGAAAGCGAAGGCCGCTGGCGATTTCGGTGAAGGCGGGCGTGGTCTGTTTTGTCATGGTTTCGGCTCTTGAAAAAATATTTTTTTAGGGGCTTGGGGTCGATTGGTGACCGGGGGGCGGTCGGTTCAGTCGAGGGGAGCAGGTCACTCACGCGGCCGCCTGAAGTGTCCACGATCCGCAGTCCGGTGTCATCAGAGGGCCCGGTCGACGCACTGTGTCAGACTCGGGGTCATGGAATCCCTTTTGAAATTCGTCCACCTCTGTGCGCTTGCGGTCTGGATGGGCGGCATGTTCTTCGCCCATTTTTGCCTGCGCCCTGCCGCTTTCGAACTGCTGGCGCCACCCCAGCGCGTGCCGCTGATGGTCGGCGCGCTGGCGCGTTTCTTTCGCTGGGTGGCGCTGGCGATCGTCCTGATGTGGGCAAGCGGCCTGGTGCGCCTGGCACAGGTGGGGTTTGCTCAGTCCCCGCCTGCCTGGCATGCCATGGCCGGCATTGCAGCGGTCATGACGGTGATTTTCGGCCTGATCGCCCATGGCGTCTTTCCGACTGTGCGTCGGGCCGCCCAGGCCGAGCAGTGGCCGATTGCCGCCGCAGGCCTTGGCCGCATCCGTACTCTGGTTGCCATCAACCTCCTGCTCGGTACGCTCACGATCGCGACCGCGACCCTGGGCCGCTGAGGCGCTGGGGCGCTGAGGCGCTGATCGCAGCCTGGCCTTTGCGCGCAGACGGCGAGAAAGCTTTTTCCATCTCGCGGCGAAACATCACCGCCGGGTCGTTTGCATTGAAGACCACGTCCTGCCAGCGTACGGCTGTGCCGGCAGGCACCGCGCGCTTGAGCTTGACCCCATGCGCCAGTCCGAGCGGCAGTCCGCCGGCGGCCAGCGAGTCGGTGGCCGGCATGAGTTTGCCGTAGACCGTGAAGCCGCCTTCGCCATCGAGCACTTCGCCGGCTTTCAAGTTGCGTTTGGCGGTGGCCACCACATCGCCCCGCCAGCCATCGGCCGCGCCGGTCGGCTCGCCGCGCAGCCCGACCGAAGCGACCGAGATGCCGAGTTCGAGGCCGATCAGGTGGTAGGGCTTGTACATCGCCGAAAAGTTGCCGCTCGCATCGGTCAGCAGACCGTATTCGCGAAAGCACCGGCGCACATAGTCGCTGTCGGCACTGAAGGTGACATAGACGCCCCAGCGCAAGTCCCTGAATACCGACCGGCTGTCGCGCTCCAGACTCGAGATCACTTCGACCTGACCGCGGTGATGCAGCAGCCCGCCGTCAGTGGCCGGACGCAGCAGATGCGCCAGATCATCCACGCCGCAGGCCGGAAATGCCAGGCCATCGGGTGCGGGTGTGAGGCCGGTGGCATTGGCCACCGCCGCCATTTCGATTGCCGACTTCGTGCCGTCGAGAAAAGAGTTGAACATCTGCGCATTCATGCCGCCGGTACGTGCGTCCTCAGCGCTGATGCCGTAGTGCTGCCACACGGTGTCGGGTGTCGAGGCGTGATAGGCCGGCAGATATTTCGTGCCCTTGCCGGCAGCGATCACCTCAAAGCCTGCGGTGCGGGCCCAGTCGACCATCTCGCAGATCAGGGCGGGCTGGTCACCATAAGCGAGCGAATAGACAATGCCGGCTTCGCGCGCTTTGCGCGCGAGCAGCGGACCGGCCAGGGCGTCGGCTTCGACATTGACCATGACGATGTGCTTGCCATGGGTGCAGCAGGCCAGCACATGGGCGATACCGGCCGAGGGGCTGCCGGTGGCGTCGATCACGATCTCGATCTCGGGTGCCGCGATGAGTGCCATGGCATCGTCGCAAAGGTATGTGCTGCCCTGGCGTGCGGCCTGCGCGAAGCTTCGGGCCGAGAGCACGTCGGCAGGCCAGCCGGTATGCAGGAGGGCTTTGCGGGCGCGTTTGGGCGACAGATCGGCCACTGCCACCAGGTGGATGCCGGGCGTGCGACGGGCTTGCGAGAGGTACATCGATCCGAATTTTCCGGCGCCGATCAGTCCCACCCGAAGGGGGCGCGAATCAGCGGCGCGCTGCAACAGCAGTCGGTGCAGGTTCATGTTGCTCGGCCTTTCAGGCGGGCTGCGCAAGCGGCAGCGAGTCGACGCGGATCGAGGCGTTGGTCAGGCAATCGTCGGCCAGCGATTCGATCGGGGTGAAGTCGCGATGCGCAATCCAGTCGGGCCGTGAAAACTTGCGGATGTGGTTGGAGACCGCGCACAGGCTGAGGTAGACGATGGTCCGGTTCCAGGGCGACATGTTCGAGGGTGAGCCATGTACAAGGCATGAATGGAAGATCATCATCGAGCCGGCAGGGCCCTTGGGCGCGACGATGCCGCCGCGATCGACCAGCTGCGTGATGGTTTTGTTGTCGATCGTCCAGAGCGGATAGCTGGTGGTCGACAGATCGTGGCTGGCAGAGATGGCGCCCTGCTTGTGCGAGCCCGGAATGAAGAGCAGCGGACCATTGAACTCGTTGACCTCATCGAGAAAGACCGCAACATTCATGGCGCGGGCATCAGGCATGTCGTCATCGGCTTTCCAGGTGCCGTAGTCCTGGTGCCACTGCCAGACGTCGCCATCGAAAGCCTGCTTGCCGTTGACCTTGAACTGGTGCATGTAGACCGGCTCGCCGAAGATCTGCGTGACCGGATCGATCATGCGGGGATGGCGTCCGAGCTTGGCGAAGGCCTGGTTCATCAGATGGGCGGCAAAGACCGTGCGAACGGCGTCCGATCCTTTTTCGCGAATCACTTCCTGGCGCTGCTGGCGATAGAGCGCCGGCACTTCGGCAAGCAACACCGCCATTTCTTCGCGGCTGAAAAGCGAATCAAAGAACAGATAGCCGTCCCGGTCAAAGGACTCGAGTTGGGCAGGGGTCAGTTTCATGGTCGTCTCCGTTGAGTGTGTTGGGTCGCCGTCGATGGCGACGGCGCTTTGTCGAAAAGATGTCGCAGGATGATGTGGGCCGATGCCTCGCAATGCTCGCGTGCGAGCCGCTCGGCCATGCGGGCGTCGCCTCTGACCACGGCGTTCAGAATCGCCTGATGCTCCGCCCAGACTGTGCGAACCGACGCCGGCTGGCCGAGGTAGATGCCCATGGCCCTGCGGGTATGCAGCCAATGGATACGGGCGGTGTCGATCAGCAGCGGATTATGCGCGGCCTCATAAATGAAGCGATGAAAGCTCAGGTCGGCATCGATCATGGCAAGCGTGGCCCCTTCGCGGGCACTGGCTCTGCCTGCGCGAATCAGCGCCATTCCGGCTTCGCGCAGTTCGGGGCGCGGCCGGTAAGCCGCCGAGCGCGCGGCGAGTGCCCCTCTCACCAGATACAGATGCTGCACGAAGGCGGGTGTGAGCGCCTGGACCTCGACGCCGCGTCGTCCGGGTTCATCCTTGATCAGCCCTTCGCGTTTGAGCAGAAGCAGGGCCTGCAGGATCGGCTGGCGTGAGACGCCCAGACGGTCGGCCAGCGACTCCTGGGTATGACGCTCGCCCGGCGCCAGTTCGCCGCAGACGATCGCATCGAGCAGCGCTTCATAGGCGCGCTCGACCAGATCGGGCGTGGCGTGCAGCACCATGAGCCGGGAGGGGTTCGGCGCTGCAAGCGGCAAGACGGATCTCCTGAAATCTGATTGGTTTTGTGTATACAGAACACACTAATCGGAGTCGACCGCGCGGTCAATTCCCGCGTTAGCATGAGTTTTGGCCCGACCCGGAGCGCGACCATGACCACCGTGATGCTTCCTTTCGATGACGAGCCTGTCCTCCACTCACCAGGGCTTGCGCATGCCAGCCCGCTAGATCTGATGTGCGCGCGATTCGCCCTTCGTGCTGTACTCAGCCTGGGGCCGCGATTCAATCTGCGTCGCGACATCAACAACATCGTGACGCTCACCGGTCGCTGGCTGGTCTGGCCGCGCGCCACCTTCGTCAAGCTGCAGACCTATGTGGCGCGTCGCTGCCATGAAGCGCCGGCCTGGGCCGGGGCCGCCGACCTCTCGCCGGAAGAGTTCATGGCGCGATACGGCAACTGGAACGGGCTCTATGACGACAGCTCCATCCATTACTACATCGATGAATTCGTCAAGATTCACGGCAAGGATCTGCTGGGTGTCTTTCAGCTCAGTGCCGGCGAGTACGACCGTCGGCTGGCCAAGCAGCCGATCCGTCTGGCCACCAATATCGACATGCTAAGCAAGGTGCTGGGCCTGGGCGAGTGCGAGCGCGCCATCCTGTTGCATGCGTCGCTGTGCAAGTACCAGCGCGACCTGCGTCCGGTTCTGGTCGACTGCAAGGCGACCAGCGCCCAGGAGGCCTACAGCATGCTGGCCCAGATTCTGGGCTTGAACGCGGCCGAGACCGCGCTCGCCTTGCGTGGCGGCGCCCGGCTCGAATCGCTCGGGCTGGTCGAAACCTCGATCGCCGAACATTCGATCACCGATCTCGGTGATCTGATGCGGGTCTCCGAAAAACTGCTGGCAGTGCTCACGGCCGACTATCCGAGCGAGACGGCGATGATGGCCGCTTTCACCCGCCCGGCCGGGCCGACGGCGCTGGCGATGGATGATTTTCCGCATGTCGGCGACGATGCCCGCTATCTGATTGCGTTGCTGCAGGCGGCGGTTCGCGGCCGCGAGAAAGGCGTCAACGTATTGCTCTATGGGCCGCCCGGCACCGGCAAGACCGAGTTCGCCAAGCTGATTGCGCAACTCGCCGGCTGCGAGCTGTATGAGGTCGACTGCCTCGATCGGGACGGCAACAGCCTGTCGGGCAAGGAGCGCTACCGTTCGCTGCAGGTGTCGCAGGCTTTTTTGCGCGGCCGCCAGAACGCAGCGCTGCTCTTTGATGAGGTCGAGGATGTTTTTCCGCCGATCAGCGAGCCGGTGCTCAATGTCTTTGGCTCTGAAGAAGCGCGCGGCTCGGCGGTCAATGGCAAGGCCTGGGTCAATCAGACGCTCGAGCAGAACCCGGTGCCCGCGGTCTGGGTCTCCAATTCGATCAACCAGATCGATCCGGCCTATCGCAGGCGTTTCCAGTTTCACCTGGAGCTGGCCAATCCGCCTCAGCGGGTGCGCGAGAACATTGCCCGCAAGCATCTGTCGGAGCTCGGCGTGTCTGATGAGTTCGTTGCGAAAGTGGCAGCGCGCAAGCAGGTCACCCCGGCACAGATCCAGTCAGCGGCACGCTTTGCCCGTCTGACTCGCGATTCGGTCGAGGACTCGGTCGAGGCCCTGATTGAGCGTCAGCTCGAGCGCGCCGACAAGGCGCTCGGTCAGCAGGACGGCGAGTCCGACATCCGCATCTCGCCCACCCGTTACGACCTGAGCCTGCTCAATGTCGAGACACGCCATCCGATCGAAAAAGTCATTGCCGCGCTGCGTGAGAGGCCGCGGGCGACCCTGTGCTTTTATGGCTTGCCCGGCACCGGCAAGACCGCGCTCGGAGAGGAGATCGCCCGAAGCATCGGTCGTCCGCTGATGATCAAGCGCGCCTCCGACCTGATGAGCAAGTATGTCGGCGAGACCGAGCAGCAGATGGCGCGCATGTTCAAGGAGGCGCAGCGTGAGCAGGCCGTGCTGCTGCTCGATGAGGCCGACTCCTTCCTGCAGAACCGGCAGACCGCGGTGCGCAATTACGAGGTGAGCGAAGTCAACGAAATGCTGCAGGGCATGGAGCGCTTCGATGGCATCTTCATCTGCACGACGAATCTTTTCGATCGCATCGATGAGGCCGCGCTGCGGCGCTTTTCCTTCAAGCTGCGTTTCCTGCCCCTGACCGCGCCGCAGCGCCTGCGCATGTTTGCCACCGAAGCGCTTGGTTGGGTGCCCGATACGTCGTTGACCGATGTCGCCGACCTCGACAGTGAGGCGGCCCTGCAGGTGGAGGCAGCGCTGGCGCAGCGACTCGGTCGGCTCGAGCTGCTTGCGCCCGGCGACTTTGCGGTGGTCAAGCGCCAGTCGCTGCTGCTGGGCGAGATGCCCTCGCCGGATGAGTTTCTCGATCAGCTCGAACGCGAGCATCGGGCCAAACCCGATGTGAAGTTCAGCAAGCCGGTCGGATTTTTGCGTTAGTGCGTCGACTTAGTGCGTCGACTTAGTGCGTTGACTTAGTGCGCGCAGTTAGTGCGAGGTGATCGCAGCGCCCCTGGCCAGGGCTGCGATCACCGCGTCGCCCACCGCGCGGTCGTAGACCAGGCCGACATGGCCCATGCCTTCGAAGTCGATGGTCGTGGCACCCGGCAGGGTCTGGTCGCCCTGGGGCGCCACGATATTGTCCTGCCAGGTCCGGATGACCGAAAAGCGCTGGAGCCGCTCGGGCGGCTCATCGGCAGCCAGCTGCTGAAGCCACCGGCTGTTGCGCCGCATCTGACCGACATTCGTGCCGCGCCCGAATCGGGCATGCACCGTTCCCCGATGCGGCGTGCCCATCGTCACCACCGACGCAATGCCGGCATCACCGTGCCGACGAAGGTAGGCGCGCGCCACCAGCCCGCCCATGCTGTGGCAGACCAGGGCCACCTGCGCAGCGCCTGTTCGCTGGCGCAGGTCGGCAAGTGCTTTGTCGACCTGCGGCAAATAATCGTCGATCGACGAATGCAGCGGCTCGAGGTTGACTGCCGCGGTCGCATGGCCGGCGGCGGCCAGGCGTCTGGCCAGCGGCAGCCACAATGCCTGGTTGCAGAAAAAGCCGTGTATCAGCAGAACCGGCAACTTCGCTGGTGCAGATCGGTCGTCGGCCGAAGCGAGCGGGCGTCGATGAAGCAGCGGCTGGGCAATGCTGAAGGTACGCAGCGATGCGATGGTCTCGAGCACCCAGGCTCGCAACCAGAGCCACGTTCCTTTCAGCAGACCGGCATGCGGGCGCTGCGCCCGAACCGCCCAGGCCAGCACAAAATCGAGTCCGAGCACGAAGACATTGATCGACAGCGCCACCGTGGCGCCGGCCAGCGCCGCCAGCGGGACGGGGAGTCGACCGGACATCGAGAGCCAGGCCGCCACCAGCAGTGCCAGAAGCATCTGTCCGATCAGCATCGACAGCTGGATTCGAGCGATCATGGGAGAGTCCTGGACGATACGGCCATCATCGGTCGATTCTAGGCGACTTGCGAGCGACACCATGGACGATGCTGTTCGACTGCGATCTGCTGCGACCGAGGTGGCTGGCCTGCGAGCGCTGGAGGGCGCTGATGCGGGCCTGCGTGAGCGGCGCGACGAGTTGCGGCTTTGGCAGGCGCAGCGTCTGGCAGCCACCCATGCCGACTTGCTCGCGCAGCCCCGTTATGCCAAGGCGACGCGGTTTTTCCTGGACGAACTCTATGGCGCCAAGGATTTTTCGCAGCGCGATGCCGAACTGGCCAGGGTGATCCCGACTCTGGTGCGCTTTTTGCCGCGATCAGCACTCGCCACGATTGCCGACGCGATCGAGCTCGATGCCCTGTCGGAGCGCCTCGATCTGGCAGTTTGCCGGGTCATCGAGGCTGATACCGCTCACCGCGGCCGTCCGATCGACACCGGGATGTTTGCATTTGCCTATGTGCGTGCCGGGTCGCGAACCGACCGCGAGCGACAGATCGAGCTGGTTGACCATATCGGCAGAACGCTCGATTCGCTGATGCGCCATCCGATGATCGGGACGCTGCTCGGGGCGATGAGCCGCCCGGCAAAACTGGCAGGGCTCGGTGCGATGCAGGCGTTTCTGGAAAGCGGCTTTCGTACCTTCGCGGCGATGCGCGGGGCTGATGCTTTTCTCTCACTGATCTGCTCGCGCGAAACCGAGGTGATGCGCCGGCTCTACGACGGTGACCCCGATCCCTTCAGGCCTGCCGGACCACGCGCGCCCGGCTGACCCGGCAGACGATGCACGCTGCGTTGTCGCTGGACAATCGCCGCATTTTCCGGTTATCCTTAGCGGTTCCTCGCCGCACGGACCCGATCTCGTCATCACACTGGCGATATCACCCCGACACGAGCCGGCGGCCGGCTGAATGGGCAAGAAGCGTTTTGCGATCGGTTTTTCTGGTCGGTAACCGCGAATTCCAATCTGGTCGACTCAGAGGAGACAGCGCCAATCCAATTCCACAAAGGGGAATCAATGCGTCATTACGAAGTGGTATTCATCGTCCACCCCGATCAGAGCGAGCAGGTGCCCGCCATGATCGAGCGGTACAAGACCCTGATCGAAGGCCAGCAGGGCAAGATGCACCGGATCGAAGACTGGGGTCGCCTGCAGTTGGCCTATCCGATCCAGAAGGTTGCCAAAGCCCACTACGCGCTCATGAACATCGAATGCGACCAAAAAGTGCTCGGCGAACTTGACCATGCGTTTCGCTTCAACGACGCGGTGCTTCGCCATCTCGTGGTCCTGATGCCCAAGGCCGAAACCGGTGCGTCGCCGATGCTGCGCCGGATCCAGAAGGAAGAGTCACGCAAGACCGTGGTCGGCGCACCTGAAGGGCAGGTCGGCAACTTCGCTTGAACCGGGTACGTCTGATCGCGACGCTGATCGAGCGCGAAGCCATCCGATATACCCCCGCTGGTGTTCCGATCGTTGCGCTCAAGCTGGCGCATCAATCGGTCCAGGCAGAAGCCGGAGTTGATCGGAGCGTCGAGTTCGAGATGTCGGCTTTTGCGGCAGACCGCATCGCTCTCAGGCTCGATCGCGTGCCTCTTGGCTCCTCGCTTCGCCTCGATGGCTTTCTGGCCGCGCGACGACGCAACACCAAGGCACTCGTGCTGCACCTGACCGAATTTGAATTGAACATCTTTGCCGAGCAACAAACGTTGACCGGCACTACTGAAAAGGACTGTTGACATGGCATTCATGCGCCGAGGCAGCAAAGACAAGAAGCCCAAGCGGCCCGCACAAAGCGCGCTTTTCAAGCGCAAGCGCTTTTGCCGCTTCACCGCCGAGAAGATCGAGTGGATCGACCACAAAGATGTCGACGTGCTCAAGGACTTCATCAACGAGAACGGCAAGATCATGCCGGCTCGTCTGACCGGCACCAAAGCCCGCTACCAGCGCCAGCTGTCGGTTGCGATCAATCGCGCCCGCTTCCTTGCGTTGCTGCCCTACACCGACAACCACTGACCTGAGGATCGACCATGCAGATCATCCTGCTCGAAAAAGTCGTCAACCTCGGCACCCTGGGCGATGTGGTCCGGGTCAAAGATGGTTACGCCCGCAACTTCCTGATCCCCAAAGGCAAGGCCCGTCGCGCCACCGAGGCAACGATCAAGGAATTCGAGGCGCGTCGCGCCGATCTCGAAAAAATTCAGGCCGACAAGCTTGCGCAGGCGCAGGCAGTGGGTACCAAGCTCGAAGGCATGAGCTTGCCGATCAGCCAGAAGGCGGGTGTCGACGGACGCCTGTTCGGCTCGGTGACCAATATGGACATTGCCGCCGCCCTCAACAAGCACGGCTTTGCCGATGTCGAGAAGGCCATGGTGCGTTTGCCGATTGGTCCGCTCAAGACCCTCGGCGAGCATGATGTCAGCATCGCGCTGCATCCGGACGTGGTGGTGGCGATCAAGGTTGCGGTCAGCCCCGAGGTCTGACGGCCTCGATGGTGTGAGGGTCCCGCCCGGCGTGTTCGGGCGGGCGCGACATTCGATCATTCACCGGCAGGTACCATCGACCCATGTCAGGCTTGCCGATTTCCAGTTCCTCTGCGTCCCCGTCCCCGGCCCAAAGTACCGACGCCGAAGTTGCCGCGCTGCGTGTACCGCCGCATTCTGTCGAGGCCGAACAGTCGGTGCTCGGCGCGGTGCTGCTCGATAACACCGCCTGGGAAAAAATCGGCGATGTGGTGCGCGAGCCCGACTTCTACCGCCACGACCATCGACTCATCTGGCAGCATCTCGCGCGCCTGCTCGAGCGTAATCAGCCGGCCGATGTGCTCACGCTTCAGGATGCACTCAAATCCACCGGCAAGCTTGAGGAGGCCGGCGGTCTGTCCTATCTCAACGCGCTGGCCAGTGGCACGCCCTCAGCGGCCAATGTCAGGCGCTATGCCGAGATCGTGCGTGATCGCGCGATCCTGCGCCGCCTGATCTCGGTCTCCGACGAGATTGCTACCACCGCGCTCAATCCGCAGGGGCGCGACACCCGCCAGATCCTGGACGAAGCCGAATCGCGGATGTTTCAGATCTCCGAGGACGGCTCGCGCGGTCGGGTGGGTTTTCAGGATCTGCAGTCGGTGCTCGCCCAGGTGGTCGAGCGGGTCGACGATCTCTATAACCGCGAAAATCCCAACGACATCACCGGCGTGCCGACCGGCTTTACCGATCTCGATCGCATGACCTCGGGCATGCAGCCAGGCGACCTCATCATCATTGCGGCGCGTCCTTCGGTCGGCAAGACCGCCTTTGCGCTCAATATGGCCGAGCATGTGGCGATCAGCCAGGGCATGCCGGTCGCGGTCTTCTCGATGGAGATGGGCGCGACCCAGCTCGCCATGCGTCTGGTCTGCTCGGTCGGTCGGATCGATCAGCAGCGGCTTCGCACCGGTCGCCTGACCGAGGACGACTGGCCGCGCCTGACCAGCGCCATCCAGAAAATGCAGGATGCCAATCTCTTCATCGATGAGACACCGGCGCTCAATCCGCTCGAGCTGCGGGCCCGTGCCCGCCGTCTGGCTCGTCAGTACGGCAAGCTCGGTCTGATCATGGTCGACTATCTGCAGCTGATGAGCGGCACCGGGTCGTCCGGCGAAAATCGCGCCACCGAAGTGGCCGAGATCTCACGCTCGCTCAAGGCACTGGCCAAGGAGCTCAATGTGCCGGTGATTGCGCTGTCGCAGCTGTCGCGCGAAGTCGAAAAGCGCAATGACAAGAAGCCGATCATGAGCGACCTGCGCGAGTCGGGCGCCATCGAGCAGGATGCCGATGTCATCCTCTTCATCCACCGCGAAGATCGCTATGACCCCGACTCGCCCAACAAGGGCATGGCCGAGATCATCATCGGCAAGCAGCGTAACGGTCCGATCGGCTCGGTGACACTGACCTTTCTTGGCCAGTACACCAAGTTCGAGAATTTCGCGCCGGCCAATCCTTACTGATCGCCGGCCGCGGCCTGCCTACAGCGCGTCGGCCGCGAAATCGGCCAGCCGCGAACGTTCACCGCGCTGCAGGGTGATATGCCCGGCATGCGCCCAGCCCTTGAACCGGTCGACCACATAAGTCAGTCCAGACGAGCCTTCGGTGAGATACGGCGTATCGATCTGCGCGATGTTGCCCAGGCAGATCACCTTGGTCCCGGGGCCGGCGCGGGTGACCAGCGTCTTCATCTGCTTGGGCGTGAGGTTTTGCGCCTCATCGATGATCAGAAACTTGTTGATGAAGGTGCGCCCGCGCATGAACGACATCGATTTGACCTTGATGCGCGAACGAATCAGATCGGTCGCGGCGGCACGGCCCCATTCGCCGCCTGAACCGCTGCCCTGATTGAGTACCTCGAGGTTGTCCTCGAGCGCACCCATCCAGGGCTGCATCTTTTCTTCTTCGGTACCGGGCAGATAACCGATGTCCTCGCCGACCGGCACGGTGGCGCGGGTCACGATGATTTCGGAGTAGCGCTTGTGCTCGAGCGTCTGCGCGAGTCCGGTCGCCAGGGCCAGCAGCGTCTTGCCAGTGCCTGCCTGTCCGAGCAGGGTCACGAAATCGACCTCCGGATTCATCAGCAGATTGAGCGCGAAATTCTGTTCGCGATTGCGGGCGGTCAGGCCCCAGACTGCATGCTTGGGATGGCCATAGTCGCGCAGGGTCTGCAGGACCGCGGTTTTGCCGTTGAGCTCCTTGATCTGAGCCGACAGCGGCATGTCGCCGTCGAGATAGACAAACTGATTGAGCATGAAGCTCGCGACCGCCGGCCCACTGATGCGATAAAAGTTGTAGCCGCCCTGCTGCCACGACTCCATGCCCTTGCTGTGTCGATCCCAGAAGTCAGCAGACAAGGCAAGGGTGCCGCCATAGAGCAGGTCGAGGTCATCGATGACCTGATCATTGTGATAGTCCTCGGCACGCAGGCCGAGCGCGCGGGCCTTGATCCGCATGTTGATGTCTTTGGACACCAGAACGACATGTCGGTCGGCGAATTTTCGCTGCAGGGCTTGCACCACGCCGAGAATCTGGTTGTCGGCCTTGCCGGCCGCGAGCGTCTCGGGCAGGGAGGTTTCGAGCGCCTGTGTCTGCAAGAAGAGGCGCCCGATTGCATCGCGGCTGCCCAGTTTGTCGAGCAAGATGCCCTGCTCGATGCCCTCGTCGACATCGCCCACCAGGCCGTCGAGCGAGCGACTCACCTGGCGCGCGTTGCGAGCAACCTCGGACATGCCCTTCTTGTTGTTGTCGAGCTCTTCGAGCGTCACGATCGGCAGGAAGATGTCGTGTTCCTCGAAGCGGAACAGGCTCGACGGGTCGTGCAGGAGCACGTTGGTGTCGAGCACAAAGAGCTTGATCATCTCGGGTGCCAATGCCGCACGGGGCCGTTCGGTGCGACCGGCGCGTGCCGGACGCGTTGCCGGCACCACAGCGGCCGGAGCATTGCTGCGCTCAAGACCTGCGCCGCTGCGCGGTGCAGCGCCAGCCCGGGCAGTGCGAGGTGGGCGCGCGGACGACGCGCTGTCGGGCGGTCGTGCCGAGCTGATCGGAATCGGGGCCTGGGTCACGGTTGCGGGCTTGCTCGAGGGGCTCACCCCTGTGCCGGCGGCTGCCGCTGTCATTGACGGCGTGATCGCCGCATTGTCGACCTGGGCGACGCCCGGCGTGGCCTGCAGCAGTGCCGCTTTTCGGGTGGGGCCAAGCGGGGCAACGGTCGATCCGCCTGCCTGCGGCATCGCATCGGGCTGAGTACGGGGTTTGGCGCGCGTGGCACGTGCCAGCGGTGCGGTGTCGAGATCGAGAAGGGTGGCGGGCTTGGTGGGCGACTTGGGCAGCGGCATGTTGTGATTTCGGCCTTATCGGGATCGACTTGCGGCAGGTTCAGACGGGTCAGAGTGATTCGACGAAACTCAGCACCTCGGCCACATGGCCGGGAACCTTCACGCCACGCCATTCGCGCAGCAGCGTGCCATCGGCGCCGATCACGAAGGTCGATCGCTCGATACCGCGAACCTGTTTGCCGTACATGCTCTTCATCTTCATCACACCGAACTGCTCGCAGACCGCTTCATCAGGGTCGGCGATCAGTTCGAAGGGGAAAGCCATCTTGGCCTTGAAGTTTTCGTGCGATTTCAGGCTGTCGCGTGAGACGCCGAAGACCAGGCTGTTGGCCTGCGTGAAGCCGGCCATCGCATCCCGAAAGTCGGCGCCTTCGGTGGTGCATCCCGGTGTGTTGTCTTTGGGATAGAAGTAGAGCACCACGACCTTGCCGGCCTGTGATGCGAGACTGAATGGCTGGCCAGTGGCTACGGCACTGAAATCGCCTACTTTTTTGCCAAGGGTGACCGACACGTTGTTCGCCTTTTGCAGAAGGATCGATCGACGATAGCACAGGCCATTGACCGCCGTTCGTGCCCCGGTCGAGCCACGCATGACCTGCTCGAGGCCTGCGCATGGCAGCCGACCGGGGCGCGGTCTGCGAGTGCGTCGCCGGTGTCAGACTGTCAGCAGCGCTGCCATCACCTTGCGACCCTCTGTCATGAGAATGTTGTAGGTGCGACAGGCGGCGCCGGTATCCATCGATTCGACGCCGATCCGCCTGGCGGTCAGCGCGGCGGTGAGTTTCGGATGGGCAAAGCGTTGCCGTGCCCCGGTTCCCAGCAGCACGACTTCCGGCTCGGCCGCCAGCAAGGCTTCGAAATGCGAGGCCACGAGATCTTCGAATCGTGCCGGCGCCCACGGCGCGATCGGCTGCTCGGGCATCAGCAGCAGGGCATGCTCGATACGCTGCGCATTGACCTCGATGAAGCCGGGGCCGTAGGCCGTGATGGTGTTCAGGACCGATGGTCGGTTTGGATGGAGTTTCATTTTCTGATTCGGCAAATACGCTACATTATCGGTTTATTCACGAGCAGTGCGGTCCCTCTGATTGCCAGCGCTCGAGCAGGAATCCCCATGAGCGCAGAGCGCGATTTCTCCCGCATCCGTCGGCTTCCTCCCTACGTCTTCAATATCACGGCCGAGCTCAAGATGGCCGCAAGACGTCGCGGCGAAGACATCATCGATATGAGCATGGGCAACCCCGATGGCCCGACGCCCCAGCATATTGTCGACAAACTGGTAGAAGCCTCGACCCGGCTCGATACCCATGGCTATTCGGTCTCCAAGGGCATTCCGCGCCTGCGGCGTGCGATCACCGACTGGTATCAGCGCCGCTATGCGGTCGAGCTCGACCCCGACTCCGAGGCGATCGTCACCATCGGCTCCAAAGAGGGCCTGGCCCATCTGATGCTCGCGACCCTCGATCGCGGCGATACCGTGCTGGTACCCAATCCGAGTTATCCGATCCATATCTATGGCGCGGTCATTGCCGGGGCCGACATCCGCTCGGTGCGCATGACGCCGGGCATCGACTTTTTTGACGAACTCGAGCGTGCGATTCGCGAGTCTTTCCCCAAGCCCAAGATGATGATCCTGGGTTTCCCGAGCAATCCGACCGCCCAGTGCGTCGATCTCGATTTTTTCGAGCGGGTGGTGGCACTGGCTCGCCAGCACGACATCCTGGTGGTCCACGACCTCGCCTATGCCGACATCACCTTCGATGGCTACAAGGCGCCCTCGATCATGCAGGTGCCGGGTGCCCGCGATGTGGCGGTAGAGTTCTTCACCATGAGCAAGAGCTACAACATGGCCGGTTGGCGGATCGGCTTCATGGTGGGCAACAAGCACCTTGTCCATGCGCTGGCGCGTATCAAGAGCTATCACGACTACGGCACCTTCACGCCGATCCAGGTCGCGTCCATCGCTGCACTCGATGGGCCGCAGGACTGCGTCGAGGAGATCCGCCTCACCTATCAGAGCCGTCGCGACGTGCTGGCCAAGGGGCTGCTCGAGGCCGGCTGGAATGTCGAGATTCCCAAGGCCTCGATGTATATCTGGGCCGAAATTCCCGAGCCCTATCGGGCTGCCGGTTCGCTCGATTTTGCCAAGCGGATGCTGGCCGATGCCAAGGTTGCGGTATCACCCGGCATCGGTTTCGGCGATTACGGTGACAGTCATGTGCGTTTTGCACTGATTGAAAACGAGCAGCGTATCCGCCAGGCGGTGCGTGGCATCAAGGAGATGTTCCGCAAGGACGGCCTGATGCCCAAGGCTGCGGCCTGAGGAGTGGTGATGACGGTTTTTGCGGGCGGGGCAAGCGCTTTCGGCGCCTCCAGGTTGGGTCCGGTGCGAGTGGGCCTGCTGGGCATCGGCACGGTTGGTGCCGGCACCTTCAATGTGCTGGCGCGCAATCAGCATGAAATTACCCGGCGCGCCGGGCGGGGCATCGAGATTGCAGCGGTGGCCGACCTCGATATTGCGAGGGCGCGCGAGTTGGTTGCTGCGCACAAGGGCGATGCGGTGAACAACGGCGATCCGGTCAGGGTCACCGACGATGCCCTCTCGGTGGTTCGCGATCCGTCGATCGATGTGGTGGTCGAGCTGATCGGCGGCTACGGCATTGCGTTGAAGCTGGTCCTCGAAGCGATCGCTCACGGCAAGCATGTGGTGACCGCCAACAAGGCGCTGCTGGCGGTGCACGGCAACGAGATCTTTGCGGCCGCGCGCGAAAAGGGTGTGATGGTTGCCTTCGAGGCGGCGGTCGCAGGCGGCATCCCGATCATCAAGGCGCTGCGCGAAGGGCTCACCGCCAACCGCATCGACTGGATCGCCGGAATCATCAATGGCACGACCAACTTCATCCTGTCCGAGATGCGTGACAAGGGCTCGTCCTTCGAGGCCGTTCTGAAAGAAGCCCAGCAACTGGGCTATGCCGAGGCCGACCCCACCTTCGACATCGAAGGCATCGATGCGGCCCACAAGGTCACCATCATGTCGGCGATTGCCTTTGGCATCCCGGTGCAGTTCGAGCGCGCCCATGTGGAGGGTATCTCGTCGCTGCAGGCTACTGACATCCGTTATGCCGAGCAACTCGGTTATCGCATCAAGCTGCTGGGCATCACGCGTCGGCGCGAGCATGGCATCGAGCTGCGCGTGCATCCCACCCTCATCCCGACGCGCCGCCTGATCGCCAATGTCGAAGGCGCCATGAACGCGGTCTGGGTCAAGGGCGATGCGGTGGGCCACACCATGTATTACGGCAAAGGTGCCGGTGCCGAGCCAACCGCCAGCGCGGTCATCGCCGATCTGGTCGATGTGACCCGCACACTCACCGTCGATCCGGGCAATCGCGTGCCGCATCTGGCCTTCCAGGCCGATGCGATGGCCGATCTGCCGATTCTGCCGATCAGCGAGGTCGAGAGCGCCTACTACCTGCGGCTGCGGGTGGCCGACGAGCCCGGTGTGCTGGCCGACATCACCCGGATCCTGGCCGATGCGCAGATCTCGATCGATGCGGTGCTGCAGCGTGAGCCCGCCGAGGGTGAACATCAGACCGACATCATCCTGCTCACGCATGTGACCATCGAGAAGCAATGCGATCAGGCGATCGCCCGCATCGAGGCCTTGCCGACCGTGGTGTCGAAGGCGACCCGGATCCGCCTCGAAGACCTCAACTGATGCGCTATTTTTCTACTCGCGGCGACATGCCGCCTCAGCGCTTCAGCGATATTTTGCTGGGCGGTCTGGCGCCCGATGGCGGGCTGGTGGTGCCGGAGCGTTATCCGCTGATCGATGCGGCAACGCTCGAGCGCTGGCGCGCTTTGCCCTATGCCGATCTCGCCTTCGTGCTGCTGCGCCTCTATTGCGACGACATTCCCGACGCCGAATTGCACGAGCTGGTGCGTCGCACTTACACCCCGCAGGTCTTCGGCTCAACCGAGATCGTGCCGTTGCGAACCCTCGAACCCGATCTGCATCTGCTGCGCCTGTCCAATGGCCCGACCCTGGCCTTCAAGGATGTCGCGATGCAGTTGCTCGGCAACCTCTTTGAGTATGTGCTCGCGCGCGAGGGGCGCTCGCTCAATATTCTGGGGGCCACTTCGGGTGATACCGGCAGCGCGGCCGAATACGCCATGCGCGGGCGCAAGGGCATTCGCGTGTTCATGCTGTCACCCGACGGTCGCATGAGCCCCTTTCAGGCCGCGCAGATGTTTTCGCTTCGCGATGACAACATCTTCAACATCGCGGTCGACGGCGTTTTCGATGACTGTCAGGACATGGTCAAGGCGGTTTCCAACGATCTTGCCTTCAAGTCGCGCAACGCCATCGGGACGGTCAACTCGATCAACTGGGGCCGCATCATTGCCCAGGTGGTCTACTACTTCAAAGCCTGGTTTACCGTCACTCGCGGCGCTCCGCAGCCGGTGTCGTTCACCGTGCCAAGCGGCAATTTCGGCAATGTGCTGGCCGGTCATATTGCTCGGCGCATGGGCCTGCCGATCCGTCGCCTGGTGGTGGCGACCAATGAAAACGATGTGCTCGACGAATTCTTTCGCACCGGCATCTACCGACCGCGACGCACCGCCGACACCTTCCAGACCACCAGTCCGTCGATGGACATCTCCAAGGCCTCCAATTTCGAGCGCTTCGTCTGGGATCTGGTTGATCGCGACGGCGCGCGCGTGGCCGCACTCTGGCGCGAGGTCGATGAGCGCGGCGCTTTCGATCTGACCAGCACCGGAGAATTTGCTCGCATCGCCGACTTCGGCTTTGTCTCGGGTGCCAGCAGTCATGAGCGTCGCATCCACACGATCCGCGAGGTCGAGCGCCGATATGGCGAAGTGATTGATCCGCATACCGCCGATGGTCTGGCGGTGGCGCAGGCCTGGCGTGAGCCCGGCGTGCCGATGATCTGCCTCGAGACTGCTTTGCCGGCCAAGTTTGCCCAGATCATCGTCGAGGCACTCGGTCATGGTCCGCGCCGACCCGCGGCTTACGACGGCATTGAGGAGGCTGCCCAGCGCTTTACGCGCATGCCCGCCGATGTCGGCATGCTCAAGCAGTTCATCGCAGCACGCGTGAACTGATCAATGCGCGCCTTCGGGTTCGCCGGGTTCTCGGGCGCAGGCAAGACCACGCTCATCGAGCGTCTGATTCCGCGGCTGGTGGCAGCCGGGTTGCGGGTGTCGCTGATCAAGCATGCTCACCACCGTTTTGATATCGACAAGCCGGGCAAGGATTCCTGGCGTCATCGTGAAGCCGGTGCCAGCGAGGTGCTGATCGCCTCCGATCAGCGCTGGGCGCTCATGCATGAATTGCGCGGCGATCCCGAGCCCGATCTGCAGACGCTGCTGCAACGGTTTGCGCCCTGCGATCTGGTGCTGGTCGAGGGCTACAAGCGGGCCCGGATTCCCAAGCTCGAAGTGCATCGACCCGAGCTCGGCAAGCCGCTCCTGTCGCCTCAAGACCCGAATATTGTGGCGCTGGCGAGCGATGTGCCGATGGATTGCGCACTGCCGCAGTTCAGGCTCAACGACTATGATGCCATCACGGCTTTCGTGATCCGCGAGGCCACTGCGCAAGGCCAGCATCCCCTTCAGCCATGAATCGTCCCGCATTGCTCGACTTCGATGAGGCGCGGCGCCAGCTCCTCGAGTTGGCCCAGCCTCTGGTGCTGCGCGACGATCAGATCGAGTTCCTGCCGACGAACGAAGCCCTTGATCGGGTGCTCGCGCGGGATCAGGTCTCGACGCTCGACGTCCCGCCGATGGACAACTCGCAGATGGACGGCTATGCCGTTCGCGCCGCCGATCTGGTTGCCGGTCAGTCGATGACGGTTTCCCAGCGGATTGCCGCGGGTCAGGTGGCCGCGCCGCTTGCCGCCGGTACGACCGCCCGGATTTTTACCGGCGCCATGGTGCCGGCAGGCGCTGACACGGTGATCATGCAGGAGCAGGCGGTGCTCGACGGCGAGCAGGTCCACTTCGACATCCTGCCGGCGGCTGGCGACTGGATTCGACGTGCCGGCGAAGACATCCGCCGCGACAGCGTCGTGCTCACCGCCGGGACTCGGCTCACGCCGCAGGCGCTCGGTCTGGCCGCCTCGGTCGGGTTGGCAAGGCTGCCGGTGCGCCCGCGACTGCGGGTAGCGTGCTTTTTCACCGGCGACGAGCTCGCGATGCCGGGCGAGGCGCTTGCGCCCGGCGCGATCTACAACTCCAATCGATTCGTATTGGTGGCGCTGCTGCGCAGGCTCGGCTGCGAGGTGACCGATCTCGGAATCGTGCCCGATTCGCTCGAGGCCACCCGCAGCGCGCTGCGCGAGGCGGCCCGCAGCTGCGATCTGATCGTCACCTCAGGCGGCATGTCGGTCGGTGAGGAGGACCATGTGCGCCCGGCGCTCGAGGCCGAAGGGTCATTGCGCACCTGGCAGATTGCCATCAAGCCCGGCAAGCCACTCGCCTGGGGGGCGGTGCGACGCGCCGATGACGGCTCGGCCCATTTCATCGGCCTGCCCGGCAATCCGGTCTCGAGTTTCGTGACCTTCCTGCTCTTTGTACGGCCGTTCATCCTGCGACTGCAGGGTGCCACCGACAGCCTCCCCCGGCCGATCGCGGTGCGCGCCGATTTCGACTGGCCCAAACCCGATCGCCGTCGCGAGTTTTTGCGGGCCCGCTTCAACGAGGCCGGTGGTCTGGAGATTTTTCCCAACCAAGGCTCGGGCGTGCTGACCTCGACGGTCTGGGCCGATGGCCTGATCGACAACCCGCCGCTGCACGCGATCCGACGTGGTGATCTGGTGGCTTTTCTGCCGATGCAAGGTCTGATGTGAAGGTGGTTGTGCTTTATTTTGCGAGCTTGCGCGAAACCCTGGGCCTGGCGCGCGAGGCGCTCGATCTGCCAGATACGGTCGCGACCGCAGCCGACCTGCGAGCGCATCTTTGCGCCCGAGGAGGTGTGTGGGCCAAGGCGCTGGCCGAGGGGGCTGCGGTGCGGGTGGCGATCGATCAATCAGTGGCCTTGCCTGCGACGCTGCTGCACGAGGGCGCCGAAGTCGCCTTCTTTCCGCCGGTCACCGGCGGCTGATCCGCTGCATTGGCCCGAAATGCCCGTTCGCATCCAGACTGACGACTTCGATCTGACGACCGAGATTGCGGCGCTGCGCGCGGGTCGTGCGGGTGTTGGCGCGGTGGTAAGTTTTGTCGGCACGGTGCGCGACATCAATCAGGGCACCGGCGTGTCCTCGCTGACGCTCGAACACTACCCGGGCATGACCGACAAGTCGCTGGAGGACATCGTCGGCCAGGCGAAGTCGCGCTGGCAGCTTGACGAGGTGCTGGTCATCCATCGGGTCGGTCCGCTGCAGCCCCTAGATCAGATCGTCCTGGTGGCAGTGACCTGCGCCCATCGCGGCGAGGCATTCGAAGCCTGCGAGTTCGTGATGGACTGGCTCAAGACCCGTGCGCCTTTCTGGAAGAAGGAAGTCACGCCTCAGGGAGAGCGATGGGTCGACGCCCGTGAGTCAGATGATGCGGCAGCGGCACGCTGGGGGCGGCCCGAGTGAATCAGACAATGGGACCGATGGTCTGGCTGTCGATTGCTGCCGGTGCGGTGCTCGGCGCCTGGTCGCGCTGGCAACTCGGGCTGCTCTTTAATCGCCCTGGCCACCTCATGCCCTGGGGCACGCTGCTGGTCAATGTCGTGGGAGGGCTGGCTATCGGCATGGCGCTGGCGGTGTTCGATCGGCGCCCCGATCTGGCGGCAGCGTGGCGCCCGTTCCTGATCACCGGCTTTTTGGGCGCGCTCACCACCTTTTCGACCTTCTCGGCCGAGTCGCTGCAGATGCTTCAGCGCGGCGCCTATGGTCATGCGGTGCTGCACACCTGGACCCATCTGCTCGGTGCCCTGCTGGCGACCATTCTGGGCTGGCGTCTGATGAGATAAAGACAACAAAAAGCAAGAGGAGAACCCGATGAAAGAGAGTCAATCCGAGTTTCTCGAGGTGCGTGGTCTGAGATATCACTGCCGCACCTGGGGCGATCGCAAATCGCCCCTGCTGGTGATGCTGCATGGGTTCCAGGATGTCTCGGCCTCCTGGCAGTTCACCGTCGATGCCCTGCGTCGCGACTGGTTCGTGGTGGCCCCCGACTGGCGCGGCTATGGCCTGACTCAGTGGAGCGGGTCCGACACCTACTGGTTCGGCGATTACCTTGGCGATCTGGAGTTCCTGCTCGAGCATTACAGCCCGCAGCGCCCGGTTCGGATCGTTGCCCACAGCATGGGCGCGCATGTCACCGCCACCTACGCCGGTGTGCGGCCCGATCGCGTCAGCCACTTCATCAATGTCGATGGATTCGGTCCGCCGGTTGCGCGCCAGGATCCACCGCCGCGGCGCTTCACCAAGTGGCTCGCGCAGTTGCACCACGACACCAGCCAGCGGCCCTATCTCGACTTCGAAGAATTTGCCTTGCGGATGCAGTCCGAAAACCCCCGGCTCACCGATGAGCGTGCCCGCTTTCTGGTGCAGCACTGGGGCGTCGCGCTGGAAGACGGCAGCGTCGCGCGTCGCGCCGATCCGGCCCACAAGCGCAACAGTCCGATGCCGCTGCCTGCTGATGATGCGATCGCCTGCTGGCAGCAGACCGAGGCGCAGGTGCTCTGGATCGATGGCGAGGAGTCCGGTCTGATGGCTCGCCTGTCATCGATGCCCGAAGAGTTCGAGCGGCGCTCGCGGGCTTATCGGGGGCTGCGGATCGAGCATATCGCGCAGGCCGGCCACAATATTCATCACGATCAGCCCGAGCGGCTCGCCGAGACCATCGAGCGCTTTTTGCCCTGATTCAGGCCGCACTCGTTCAGCCCACCACTCGGATCGCCTTCAGCCAGCGGAGTCGGCGTTTTTCAGTTGTGCGGCCCGTTGCGCTTCACGACGACCGATCCAGATGGTGGCCGCGATGATCACCAGGCCGCCGATCAGCGTCGTGCTGCTCGGGTAGTCGCCGAACACCAGCAGTCCCCAGAGGGTGGCCCAGATCAGGTCCAGAAACTTGGCCGATTGGGTCACCGAGATATCGGTCGAGACGAAGGAGCGCGTGAGGCAGTAGTGGCCGGCACTCCCGATCACGCCGGTGATCGCGAACAGCAGCCACTGGGTGGGCGTCGGCCAGACCCAGACCATCAGTGCGAACGGCATGGTCAGCACCGAGACCGTGATGCCTTGCCAGGCGACGATGACCTCCGGCCGGTCGTGTCGGGTCAGCATCTTCGTGAGCAGAAACGACAGCGAAAACATCGGCGCCGAGGCCAGCATGATCAACGAGTACCAGTTGCCGCTGCCCGACAGTCTCGGGCCGACCACGATCAGGACCCCGAGAAAGCCGATCAGCGCGGCTGCCCATCGCTCGGGCCGCATCTTTTCGCCAAGCAGATAGGCGGCGCCGATCATGGTGAAAATCGGGCCGGTGTAGCCGATGGCGGTGGTATCCGCGAGGGTCAGATGGGGCAGGGCGAAGAACCACAGCGACAGGCCGATGCTGTGCACGATGCCCCGCCAGAACTGCCCCGAGATGCTGTTCGGCAGATAGTCGCGCCATCCCCGTCGCAGGATCAGCGGCAGCATGACCACCACCCCGCAGAGATAGCGCAGAAATTGCGCCTCGAAGGGATGCATCTCCAGCGTGATCCGGCGCAGCAGGGTGTTGAGGACCGAGAAACTGAATCCGGCGGCGATCGCCCACATCAGGGCCTTGGTAGGCGCCGGTGCTTGCCTTAATCGCCTGATCAGTGCTGCGGTCAGATCCGCCCCTTGCCGAGGTCGAGATGCCCGCGCGACACATTCACCCGCAAGGTGTCGGTTTCCCCTTCGGCAAGCCGAAGCGTGCGCAATCGGCGGACCGCGGCCTCAAGCGGATGGCCCACGACCAGCGCTTCACCACCCACCAGCTGGATGGCCGAGTCGGCGATCTGCCCGGCCACCTCGGTCGCAAAGACCTTGGCGGCGATACTTTCGTTGACGGTGTCGTGTCCGGCATCGGTCAGTCGGGCGGTGCGATAGACCATCGATCGCGCGGCATAGGCGGCAATCCGCATCTCGCCATAACGAAGCCGGATGCGTTCCGAGTCGGCCGCCACCCCGCCCCGACGTGGCCTTCGCAGCGATTCGGCCACCAGATCGATGATCCAGGCGGCGGTGCCGACGCAGTCGGCGGCCAGGCTGCGGCGCACTTCGCTGATGCGCGACAGAGCGCGTGCCCGGCCCTGACCCGGCGAGCCAATTGCGTGGTGTTTCGGCACCCGAACATCATCGAAGCGAAACGCCGCATGGTGGCTGCCATCCAGGGATTCGAAGCGGCGCTCGATGCTCACCCCCGGGCGGTCGGTGTCGATGATCACCATCGCCGGGCCTTCGCCCTCGACCTCAACCAGCGCGGCCAGAAATGAGGCGTCGAGACCACCGGTGACATACGACTTGCGACCATTGATGACGAGCTCGCCGCCGTCGATGCGGGCCCAGGTCGGGCGCGGTGCATCGGCCGGCTCGGTGAACGCGAACCCTGTGCGCTTGTCGCCGGCCAGCAGCGGCAGCAGATGCGTGGTGCGCAAGGGCTCGCCCACCCCGTCGAGCACGCCCGCTTCTTCGCCGAAGAGCCCTCGCAGCGAGCCGACACCGTGGCTTGCCAGGGTGTCGCGCACGACCAGCATCGTGAGTGCGGGCGTATCGCGAACTTGCGTCAGCGTATAGACGCCAGCGGCTTGTGCTGCGTCACGAACCCGCTGCGTGCGGACCGACTGTGTCAGTTGCGGGTCGTCGCGAAGCGCTGTGAGCGTGTCGCGCGCCAGCGTGGCAACGCGATCACGAAAGGCCTGGAGATCAGGCGAAAGAAATTCGGGCATAAGAGGTCCTGCGCGCCAGGCGCAGGATCGCGATCAGCCGAGCTCGACCATTCGCAGCACCGACGGTGCGCCATCCATGAAGGCGCCCATGGCGCGTCCGAGGGTCTTGAAATGCTCCATGCCGCGATGGGCCTTCATGGCCTCTTCGTCGGCATAGCGCTCCATGAAGACGAAGGTGCTCGGCTCATCGCCCTTGCTGAGGGTATAGAGCAGGCAGCCCGGCTCGTTGGCATTGACGGCTGCGACCAGCTGCAGTGCGACAGCCTGGAAGTCGGCTTCCTGACCCGGCTTGACCTTGATGGTGGCGACGATGCTCTGAACCATGTCTGTCTCCTTGTGTTGTGATCTGTCGAGCCCTGCAGTTTACATTGCGGCCCGCAGGCGCTCGACCGGCGTCGATCAGCGTGCGCCGAAAGTGATGGGGCCAAATACGTCCTTGAGCTCGCGCGGCTGCGACCGCCAGTACTGATGCGGCACCGAAACATGGTGCCCGAGCGCTGCCGCCGCATGCCAGGGCCAGCGCGGGTTCCAGAGCAGTCCGCGGGCCAGCGCCACCAGATCGGCCTGTCCATTGGCCAGGATCGATTCGGCCTGCTGCGCTTCGGTGATCAGGCCGACCGCGATGACCGGCATATCCACCTCGGCCCGCACGCGCTCGGCAAACGGCACCTGATAGCCCGGGCCCAGGGCAATCTTCTGCGCGGGCGACACGCCCCCGGACGAGACATCGAGCCAGTCGCAGCCGCGGGCCTGCAGCGCGCGTGCAAACACGACCGTCTGTTCGATGTCCCAGCCGCCCTCGACCCAATCGGTGGCCGAGACCCGCACACCGAGCGGCTTGTCGGCCGGCCAGACCGCCCGCATCGCCTCGAAGACCTCGAGCGGAAAGCGCATCCGGTTTTCGAGACTGCCGCCCCACTGATCGGTCCGGTGGTTGGCAATCGGGGACAAAAACTCGTGCAGCAGATAGCCGTGTGCAACATGCAGCTCAATCGCGTCGATGCCCAGGCGCGCCGATCGGCGGGTGGCATCAACGAAGCGATCACGCAGCGCGGCCAAGCCCGCTGCATCCAGCGCCCGTGGCGCCGATTCAGTCGGCAGATGCGGCACGTCTGACGGACCCACCGGCTGCCAGCCGCCATCGGCCTGGCTGACCAGCTGTCCACCCTCCCATGGACGACCGCTCGAGCCTTTGCGACCGGCATGGCCGAGCTGAATGGCGATCGGCATCGAGGCCATCGGCCTGATTGCCTTCAGGACACGCGCCAGCGCCGCCTCGGTGTCGTCATCCCACAGGCCGAGGCAGCCGGCGGTGATGCGCCCGATCGGCTCGACCGCGGTTGCCTCGATCACCAGCAGCCCGGCTCCCGACATGGCCAATTGGCCGAGGTGCGCCAGATGCCAGTCGGTCGCGCGCCCGTCATCGGCCGAGTACTGGCACATCGGCGCAATCACGATCCGGTTGGGGAGCTCGAGCGAGCGCAGCCTGAAGGGAGTAAACAGCAGCGGGCCGGTCTCGGCCGGTTTCGGTACCGAGAATTGAGCACTGGCAGAAGTATTGGTCACTTGAATTCCTGATTGAATAGCCACAGTTACGTCAGGGAAACATTTTATAGGCACCCGACAATGAGACTCGACAAGCTGACGACACAGTTCCAGCAAGTGCTGGCCGACGCCCAGAGCCTGGCCAACGCCAGCGACAATCAGTACGTCGAGCCGCTCCATCTGCTTTCGGCCGTCCTGAGCCAGTCCGACGGCTCCGGGCGTGCCCTGCTCGAGCGTGCCGGCGTGCGAATTCCGGCGCTCAAGAGCGCAGTGGATGCCGGCATCAAGCGCATTGCCCAGGTCTCGGGCACCGGCGGCGATCTGCAGATCGGACGCGAGACGGTCGGGCTGCTCAACCTGGCCGAAAAGGAAGCCACGCGCCGGGGCGACCAGTTCATCGCCACCGAGATGTTCCTGCTCGCCCTGACCGAGGACAAGGGCGATGCCGGACGGATCGCCCGCGAGGCCGGCCTTGGGCGCAAGATGCTAGAGACCGCCATCGATGCCGTGCGCGGCGGTCAGACGGTCGGCAGCGCCGAGGCCGAAGGCCAGCGCGAGTCGCTCAAGAAATACACCATCGACCTCACCGAGCGCGCGCGCGCGGGCAAGCTCGACCCGGTCATCGGCCGCGATGACGAAATCCGCCGCACCATCCAGATCCTGCAGCGACGTACCAAGAACAATCCTGTGCTGATCGGCGAGCCCGGCGTGGGCAAGACCGCGATCGTCGAAGGTCTTGCGCAGAGGATCGTCAACGGTGAGGTGCCCGATACCCTCAAGGACAAGCGTGTCCTGTCGCTCGACATGGCCTTGCTGCTGGCCGGCGCGAAGTATCGCGGTGAGTTCGAAGAGCGGCTGAAGGCGGTGCTCAAGGAAATCGCCGCTGACGAGGGTCGCACCATCGTTTTCATCGACGAGCTCCACACCATGGTCGGCGCAGGCAAGGCTGACGGCGCGATGGATGCCGGCAATATGCTGAAGCCGGCGCTGTCGCGCGGCGAGCTGCACTGCGTCGGCGCGACCACGCTGAATGAATATCGCAAGTACATCGAAAAGGACGCGGCGCTCGAGCGGCGCTTCCAGAAGGTGCTGGTGGGTGAGCCGAGCGTGGAGGCCACCGTGGCCATCCTGCGCGGGCTGCAGGAGCGCTATGAGCTGCACCATGGCATCGAGATCACTGACCCGGCCATCGTTGCCGCAGCCGAGCTCTCGAACCGCTACATCACCGACCGCTTTCTGCCGGACAAGGCGATCGACCTGATCGACGAAGCGGCAGCCCGCATCAAGATGGAGATTGATTCGAAGCCCGAGGTCATGGACAAGCTCGATCGCCGCGTGATTCAGCTCAAGATCGAGCGCGAGGCTGTCAAGCGCGAGACCGACGAGGCATCGCGCAAGCGCCTCGATCTGATCGAGCAGGAGATTATGAAGCTCGGCAAGGAATACGCCGATTTCGAAGAGATCCTGCGCGCCGAGAAGGCGGCAGTGCAGGGCAGTGCCGCGATCAAGACCGAGATCGAGAAGCTGCGCGCCCAGATGACCGATCTGCAGCGCAAGGGGCAGTTCGACAAGGTGGCCGAGATTCAATACGGCAAGCTGCCCGAGCTCGAGGGACGCCTTGCGTCGGCTCATGCAGCCGAGCAGGGCGGTGGCAGCGACCCGTCGCGCCCGAGGCTTTTGCGCACGCAGGTCGGTGCAGAAGAGATCGCCGAGGTGGTGTCCCGGGCCACTGGCATCCCAGTCTCAAAAATGATGCAGGGCGAGCGCGAAAAGCTGCTTCGCATGGAAGATAAATTGCACGATCGGGTCGTGGGCCAGGACGAAGCCGTGAGGCTCGTCTCGGATGCGATTCGCCGCTCGCGCGCCGGTCTTGCCGACCCTAATCGCCCCTATGGCTCCTTTCTTTTTCTGGGGCCGACCGGTGTGGGCAAGACCGAGCTGTGCAAGGCGCTTGCGTCCTTTCTGTTCGATGCCGAAGACCACATGATCCGCATCGACATGTCGGAGTTCATGGAGAAGCACTCGGTTTCGCGGCTGATCGGTGCGCCCCCCGGCTATGTCGGCTATGACGAAGGCGGCTATCTGACCGAAGCGGTGCGGCGCAATCCCTACAGCGTCGTGCTGTTCGACGAGGTCGAAAAAGCACATCCCGATGTCTTCAATGTACTGCTGCAGGTACTCGACGACGGTCGCATGACCGACGGGCAGGGCCGCACGGTCGACTTCAAGAACACCGTGATCGTGATGACCTCGAACCTTGGCTCGCACGAGATCCAGCGTATGTCGATGGCCAAGGCCGAACCCGAGGAGATCAAGGCGGCGGTGATGAACGAGGTCAAGCAGCATTTCAGGCCGGAGTTCATCAACCGGATCGACGAGATCGTGGTTTTTCATGCGCTGGCGGCCGAGCACATCCGCTCGATTGCGCGCATCCAGTTGCAGCGGCTCGAAAAGCGCCTTGCCGAGCGCGATCTGGTGCTCTCGGTGACCGATCGGGCGCTCGACGAGATCGCCAAGGTCGGCTTCGATCCGGTGTTTGGTGCGCGTCCGCTCAAGCGTGCCATCCAGCAGCATCTCGAAAATCCGATCGCCAAGGCGATCCTGGAGGGCAGCTTTGCGCCCAAGGATGTGGTGCCGGTCGACTTTGTCGATGGCGGCTTCCAGTTCAAGCGCACGGTTCACTGACCGCCGAACGCAGCGGAGTCGCCCGATTCCGCTGCAATCGTCTGTGGCACAATCGCGCCCCCGCCGGCCAGGCGACGCGTGTGGACCTGTTGATTCAATGAACGATTCATCGACTCCCGACCAGATTGCTGCCGAGCGCCGCGTGCGGCGCCAACTGAGTGCCGAGCTCGCGGTGCAGCCGCGTCAGGTCGAGGCGGCAGTTGATCTGCTCGACGGCGGCGCAACCGTGCCCTTCATCGCGCGCTATCGCAAGGAAGCCACCGATGGGCTCGACGACACGCAACTGCGCACGCTCGAAGAGCGACTGATTTATCTGCGCGATCTCGAGTCACGACGCCTGGCGATTCTCTCCAGCATCACCGAACAGGGTCAGATGACCGACCCGTTGCGTATCGCGATCGATGAAGCAGCGACCAAACAGGCGCTTGAAGACCTCTATTTGCCTTTCAAGCCCAGGCGGCGCAGTCGTGCTCAGGCGGCGCGTGAAGCTGGCCTCGAGCCGCTCGCGCAGGCACTGCTGGCTGATCCCGAACTGGTGCCCCAGCAGGCGGCGTTGCCCTTTGTGAATGCCGAGCTTGGCATTGCCGATATCAAGGCAGCGCTTGATGGTGCCCGCGATATTCTCACCGAAGGCTTTGCCGAGCGCCCCGAGGTACTCACCGCATTTCGGGCGTTTTTGTGGGACGAAGGTGTGATCGGCGCGAAGCTGGTCGAAGGCAAGTCGGCCGAGGCCGAAAAATTTCGCGACTACTTTGACCATGCCGAGTCGATCGCGGGCACCCCATCGCATCGGGCTCTGGCGCTCTTTCGTGGCCGGCAGTTGGGCGTTCTGTCATTGTCGCTGAGCCTGTCGCCCGAGCGTGAAGCCTTGTTGCCGCATCCCTGCGTGGCAAAGCTCGCCGGCCTGGTCGGGCTTGGGCGCGTGCTGAACGCCGACGCGCTGCCTGCCGATCGGTGGCTTGCCGAGGTGCTGCGCTGGTGCTGGCGCGTCAAGCTGCATCTGCATTTCGAGAGCGAACTCTTTGCCCGTCTGCGTGAAGCCGCCGAGGCCGAGGCGATTCGCGTTTTTGCCGCCAATCTCAAGGACCTCCTGCTCGGTGCTCCGGCTGGCCACCAGTCGGTCATGGGGCTCGATCCCGGCATTCGCACTGGCGTGAAAGTCGCGGTGGTCGATGCGACCGGCAAGGTTCTTGACACCGCCACCATCTATCCGCATGAGCCGCGCCGTGATTGGGACGGATCGATCGCCACGCTCGCGGCACTGTCGGCCCGCCACGGTATCGGCCTGCTTGCGATCGGCAACGGCACCGCCTCGCGCGAAACCGATCGGCTGGTGAGCGACTTGCAGCGGCGTCATCCCGAACTCGGTGTTCGCAAGGCAAGCGTGTCGGAGGCCGGTGCCTCGGTCTATTCGGCTTCGGCCCTGGCCGCGCGCGAATTTCCAGATCTTGATGTCAGTCTGCGCGGTGCGGTCTCGATTGCGCGGCGCCTGCAGGATCCCCTTGCCGAATTGGTCAAGATCGAACCGAAAGCCATCGGTGTCGGCCAATATCAGCACGATGTCGATCAGCGGGCGCTGGCAAGAAGCCTGGACGCGGTGGTCGAGGACTGCGTCAACGCGGTGGGTGTCAATCTCAATACCGCCTCGATTCCCTTGCTGGCCAGAGTGTCGGGGCTCGGGCCGGCGGTGGCCGAGCGCATCGTTGCGCATCGCGATGCCAATGGCCCCTTTCGCAGCCGTGAGGCCTTGCGAAGCGTACCAAGGCTTGGCGACAAGACCTTCGAGCAATCGGCGGGTTTTTTGCGCGTGCTCGATGGCGACGATCCGCTTGATGCCTCGGCGGTGCATCCCGAGGCCTATGCGCTCGTGCATCGCATTTTGGCGCGAATCGGGCGTCCGGCAGCTGAGGTCATCGGTCAACGCGGTGCCTTGAGCGCGCTCTCACCCGAGCCCTTCATCGATGAGCGCTTCGGCTTGCCGACTGTGCGCGACATTTTCAGCGAGCTCGAAAAGCCGGGGCGCGATCCTCGTGGTGACTTTGTCACAGCGAGCTTCAAGGAGGGCGTGGAGCGCATCGCCGATCTGCAGCCCGGAATGGTCCTTGAGGGAGTGGTCACCAACGTCGCCAACTTTGGCGCATTCGTCGACATCGGCGTGCATCAGGATGGACTGGTGCATGTCTCGGCGCTTTCTGACCGCTTCGTGCGTGACCCGCGCGAGGTGGTACGTGCCGGTCAACTGGTCAAGGTCAAGGTGCTTGAGATCGATGCTCCCCGCCAGCGAATCGCGTTGACGATGCGATTGGCTGACGAGCCGAAGGCGGCGGGTGCTCGTGATGTTGTGGGTTCAGGCTCGGGTGCGCGTTCCGCCAGAGCGCGTCCGGCTCGCGAATCGGCCGGATCAGTTCAGAGCAAGCCGCAGTCCAAAGGCGGCCAGACCGCGATGCAGGCGGCCTTCGACGCGCTGAAAAAGCGCTGATTATCAGGATCGGATGAAGTCAGTCACACCGCCGAGCCGCAGACCTCAGCTCGACTGATTGGACACGCCATGCACCACATGGCCGGTTGGCCCGGCGCCGGCGGCAGACTCGCAATGACGCGTCTGGTCATCGAAAAAGAAGTCGGGCTCAAACGATCGCAAAAACGGCCCCTTGTCGAGTCCGCCCAGGAACATCGCTTCATCGACTTCGACTTCCCAGGCCATGAGCGTTCGCACTGCGCGTTCGTGCGCGGGCGCGCTGCGAGCGGTCACCAGCGCGGTTCGGATGCGCATCGCATCGACCGCCTCGCTGCGCAGTGCGTGCAGGGCATGCAGCAGCGGCTTGAAGGGGCCAGGCATCAATGGCGTGCGGGCCTTCGACGACTCGTGACGCTGGAATGCGTCGAGGCCCTGATCCTGAAAGACGCGCTCGGCTTCGTCCGAAAACAGCACTGCATCGCCGTCAAAGGCAATGCGGACCTCATTCGGATGTGAGCCGCCTGCGCGTGCCGAATCGGGATAGACCCTGGCAGCCACAAAGCCTGCCGCCAGCGCGCTTCGCACGTCATCTTCATTGGCCGACAAAAAAAGGTTTGCGCCCAGGGCGCTCAGATAGGCATAAGGCGAGCGGCCGCGTGTGAACACGCCGCGTTCGATCGCGAGCCCATGGTGCCTGGCAGATCGGAACACCCGCATGCCGCTGGCCGGATCATTGCGCGACAGGATGACCACTTCGACCCGATGATGATCTGCGCTGTTGAAGCCCAGCAGCTTTCGTACCAGCGGCAGCGCACAACCGGCCTGTGCCGGTACCTCGAGCCGCTCGAGCTGCAAGGCCATGTAAGCCCGGTCGTCGCCATGCTCGAAGAGATGGTTTTCCTCTTCGAAGTCGAACAGCGCCCGCGACGAGATCGCGACGACCAGCTTGTCCTGAAGCGAAATCGGCATCGAATGTGAATGGCGTGGGGTTGGGCGTGTCGTGGCAGACCAGGGCGGCAGCGCGTTCTCCTGCGCCACCGACCGCTGATTCTACTGGCTCGGCGGTGACGCGAGCACCCGGAAGTGTGTTTTACTTCCGCCCGATTGTCGTCGAGCGAGCGTGCTTGGCGCGCGCCTCGGAGAGTCTGCAATGAAGTTCCGTTTCCCTGTGATCATCATCGATGAAGACTGGAAGTCCGAGTCGGCCAGCGGCCTGGGCATTCGAGCACTGGCCAAAGCAATCGAAGATCAGGACATGGAAGTCGTCGGTGGCTTTACCTATGTCGATGTGAGTATGGTCGCCAATCAGGCCGCGCGCGCGTCGGCCTTCATCGTCTCGATCGACGATGAAGAGATCAACGAAGAGGGGCCGGAGAGCAAGGCGATCGAGGATCTGCGCCGCTTCATCCGCGAGACGCGTAACCGCAACGCCGACATCCCGATCTTCCTGTTCGGCGAAACCCGTACCTCGCAGCACATTCCGAACGAGATCCTCAAGGAGCTTCACGGGTTCATTCACATGTTCGAGGACACGCCCGATTTCGTGGCGCGCTACATCATCCGCGAGGCGAACAAATACATGGGTTCGCTTGCGCCGCCGTTTTTCAAGGCACTGGTGCATTACGCCAACGACGGCTCCTATTCCTGGCACTGCCCGGGCCACTCGGGTGGCGTGGCCTTCCTCAAGAGCCCGGTCGGCCAGATGTTTCACCAGTTTTTTGGTGAGAACATGCTTCGTGCCGATGTCTGCAATGCGGTCGATGAACTCGGTCAATTGCTTGACCACACCGGGCCTGTCGCGGCGAGCGAGCGCAATGCCGCCCGCATCTTCAATGCGGATCACCTGTTTTTCGTCACCAATGGCACTTCGACCTCGAACAAGATCGTCTGGCACTCCGCGGTGGCCACCGATGACATCGTGCTGGTCGATCGCAACTGTCACAAGAGCGTGCTGCACGCGATCATGATGACCGGCACTGTCCCGATCTTCCTGCAACCGACCCGCAATCAGCTCGGCATCATCGGGCCGATACCCAAGCACGAATTCAGTCCCGAGAGCATTCGCCGGAAAATCGAGGCCAATCCGCTGGTCAAGGACAAGTCCGCTCGTCCGCAGGTCATGACGATCACCCAGTCGACCTACGACGGCGTGCTCTACAACGTCGAGACCATCAAGGAGTCGCTTGGCGACTTCGTCGAGAACCTTCACTTTGACGAAGCCTGGCTGCCTCACGCCACCTTTCATCCGCTGTATCACGAGATGCATGCGATCGGCGAAAACCGCCCGCGCTCCAAGTCGACGATGGTGTTCTCGACCCAGTCGACGCACAAGCTGCTGGCGGGCCTGTCTCAAGCCTCACAGATCCTGGTGCAGGAGCCGCTCGATCACAAGCTCGACACCTACCGCTTCAACGAGTCCTACCTGATGCACACCTCGACCTCGCCGCAATACGCGATCATCGCGTCCTGCGATGTTGCGGCGGCGATGATGGAGCAGCCCGGTGGCCGCGCACTGGTGGAAGAGTCGATCTCTGAAGCGCTCGATTTCCGTCGTGCGATGCGCAAGGTCGATGACGAGTTCGGTGACTCCTGGTGGTTCAGAGTCTGGGGCCCCAAGTCGTTCGAACATGTCGGCGCTGGCCGTCGCGAAGACTGGATTCTGCGTCCAAGCGATACCTGGCACGGATTCGAGGGTGTCGAGACCGGCTTCAATATGCTTGACCCGATCAAGGCGACCCTGATCACGCCAGGCCTAGGCATGGACGGTGGCTTTTCGTCCTGGGGAATTCCTGCTTCGTTGGTCACCAAGTACCTCTCCGAGCATGGCGTGGTGGTCGAAAAGACCGGACTTTATTCATTTTTCGTTATGTTCACGATCGGGATCACCAAGGGCCGCTGGAACACCCTGGTGACCGAACTGCAGCAGTTCAAGGCCGACTATGACGGCAATCAGCCCCTGTGGCGTGTGATGCCCGATTTTGTCGCCAAGTTTCCCGCCTATGAGCGGGTCGGTTTGCGCGACCTTGCCCAGCAGATTCACGAGGAATACCGTCGCCATGACGTGGCCAGGGTCACGATGGACATGTACCTGTCGGTCATGGAGCCGGCGATGAAGCCGTCGGACGCGTTTGAATGCCTTGCGCATCGCAAGGTCGATCGCGTGCAGATCGACGAACTCGAAGGCCGGATCACCACGATGCTGGTGACGCCTTATCCGCCGGGCATTCCTCTGCTGATACCGGGGGAGCGATTCAACCGCACGATCGTTGAGTATCTGAAGTTCGTTCGGACTTTTAATGAACGCTTCCCGGGCTTTTCAACCGACGTTCACGGGCTGGCGGTCGAGACGAAAAATGGTGTCAGCAGCTATTTCGTCGACTGCGTGAGGAATTGATCGACACCGCGGCGTCGATGCGGCCTCAATCAGGGTGCAGCGCTGTGGTCGATGACCAGCCGGGTTCCTGACAGCTGGTCGTGAAGCGTCTGTCGCTGCGGTGAGAAAGCTGCCCAAGCGAAAGAAAGCGCCCACAGCAGCAGCCAGGCCGGATGCAATGAAAAAGCGAGTGCAGCCGGGACGAGCACGAGGATCCAGATCAGTCCGCATCGCAAGGCGGCTCGTGCAAGGGTCAGCGGCCGGCCCTGCGAGTCCACCAGTCGAACCGCGACGGTTTTCATCGGCAGGCTGCGCCGCCCCTTACTCCAGAATCCAATGAAGTACGCCGAGATCACCAGAAGCAGGAACCCCTGGAAAACCGATCGGGCCAGGCCTGCTTCCCCCCGGTATTGCCCGAGAGCTGAGTATCCGTAGGCGAAAAAAATAACAACGCCGACCAGAATCACGGATTCATAGACGGCGCCCATGAAACGGCGCCACAGGCCGGCATCAGGCATTTCGCTGACCGGCGAACCGGTATCCGGATGGCTTGATTTCAAGGCTCAGGGGCGTGCGCTCTTGCCGACCGTCGGTACGACGCCCGAAGCGGAAGCTGGTGAGTTATCTGAGCTGATCACAACCTGTCGACGCGGCAGGGGTTGTCCGGCGACCTTTGCCAATCCGGTCGAAGGCCCGGCGTAGCGAGACGCAGTGTTGCTGGTGCTGCCGGCGTTGCCCAGCACATTTTTCTGGTCGCTCGTCAGTCCCTGATAGGTTTCCCATTGGGCCGAGACGCTCTCTCGCCCGGCCTGCTGGGCGAGGCGATAGTTGGCGCGAGCAACCTGACGCTGCGCCGGGCTGAGCTGCGCCCATTCTGCGACTCGTTTCTTGACCCGTGCCTGTTCATCGGCAGTCATTTCGGGAAAGCGTCGCGCAATATCCGCCCAGGCTCGCTTCTCGGTTGCCGGCAGTTCATTCCATTGTGACTCGAATGGCTCAAGCACCTGCCGTTGGGCGCGTGTCAGGTCTTTCCAAAGCGGCTGGACAAGGGGAATTGCAGAAGCGCGGGGAGGGTCGAGCCTGAGTGGTTCAGACCTGGGCGGTGACGGCGGGGGTGCTTCGGCCGACATGGCAGGCGCGGTCGACGGGCTGGTCGCGTCTTCCGCAGCCGGCGTGCTGCCTGCCGATTCCACGGTCGAGCCGGTGGCGTCCGGCGTGGCCGCTGTCTGGGCGTTCGCGTTCAATGAAAGCCCGGCGCTCAGAATCGCCACCACCAACATTGCCATCAATCGCGTCATCACAGCACGCCGCTCATTGTCCGGAATTCTTCAGGAAGGCGCCAAAGCCCTTGTCGGCATAGGCGGATACCGGCACATCGTCGTCGGCAAGCAGCAGCTCAGCATCGATGTCTGCTGTCTCGGCGGCTTCCTCAGCGTCGTTCCAGGCATCGATGCCATAGAGGCCTGCAACAACAAGCAAGACCGGCGCCACCGTCGACAGGAGTCGGAAATACACCGACGGTCGGTCATCGCCATGCAGCGCAACCGACATTGGCGCGGCGCGGTTGACCGCCAGCTCGGCCTCGATCGGCATGGCGCGGGCGAGCGCTGCCTGCCGAGACTGCTCCAGTCGCTGGGTGATGCGAAACGGCAAATGATCCGCCGACTCATCGAGAGCCAGTCTGACTTGGTGTGCAAACAGCTGTTCGTTGTTCATAGCGTAATTCCCTTGGCTCTCAGCGCCGTCGCCAGGGTGTGGGTTGCACGTGAGCAGTGAGTCTTGACGCTGCCCTCGGAACATCCCATTGCGATCGCGGTTTCCGCGACATCCAGATCCTGCCAGTAACGCATGACGAAGGCTTCCCGTTGACGTGCCGGAAGTTTCTGAATCTCTTCGTCGATCATACGAAGAATCTGATCCCGTTCAACGAGTTGCGCTGCGCTTTCTCCCTGCCGCGTGTCGCCTTCGACTTCCAGCGACTCGAGCACATCTCGGTCGCCATCTCCCGAATCGTCTGACGGACGCAAGGCGGACAGCAGCGTCGTCCAGAGGTTGCGGACCTTCTGGCGCCGGAAGTGGTCGTGAATCGTATTCTGCAGGATGCGCTGAAACAGCAGCGGCAACTCTGCCGGCGGTTTGTCGGCGTATTTTTCCGCGAGCTTTAACATCGCATCCTGGACGACATCCAGTGCTGCCTCATTATCGCGGACGGCGTAGACGGCTTGCTTGAAGGCCCGGCGCTCGATCGACTTCAGAAATTCTGAAAGTTCCTGCCGTGAGGCCATCCTCGCGTTTGACCTTTGTAGTGTGCGTCGCCGGTGCGGTCGTGGATCCTAGCAGAAGCCATGCCCGGGCGATTTTTGCCTCCGCCTGAAGTCGGTCTTGCCTTGACCGGCATGCGGTTTGGAATTACAATTTTGTGATCCCTACACGTCACCAGCGTTGCATTCCCGTAACGCTCGCTAACGTCTATTTTTGCCCTGGCCGGTTCACCATCCCGGCTCGAAATTTTCAGCGCATGCCGGTTGCACCCTTCACGAGAGGGGGCTTAGGCGTCCGTTCAACCTCACAGGTCCCGTTTCGAGGCCTGCGTCGATGCGATCAACCGATTGCGCTGGCGCCGGCGGGCGGGCTCCCTGGATCTTGAAAGGAATACAGATCATGGAACTTACTGGCGCGGAAATTGTCGTGCGCTGCTTGCAGGAAGAAGGTGTCAAGCACCTTTTCGGCTACCCCGGCGGGGCCGTCCTGTATATCTACGACGCGATCTTTCAGCAGGACTCGGTACAGCACGTCCTGGTTCGGCACGAGCAGGCTGCAGTGCATGCAGCCGACGCGTATGCGCGTTCGACCGAAAAGGTCGGTGTGTGTCTCGTAACAAGTGGTCCCGGCGTCACGAACGCGGTCACTGGTATTGCGACGGCTTACATGGACTCGATTCCAATGGTCATCCTGACCGGTCAGGTCCCGACGCATGCGATCGGTGAAGACGCTTTTCAGGAATGCGACACCGTTGGTATCACGCGTCCATGCGTCAAGCACAACTTCCTGGTCAAGGATGTCAAGGATCTGGCCACGACCATTCGCAAGGCTTTCGTGATTGCCTCGACCGGTCGTCCCGGTCCGGTATTGGTCGATATCCCCAAGGATGTCACCCGCGACAAGTGCAAGTTCGAATATCCCAAAGCCGTCCCGATGCGCTCGTATAACCCGGTGGTCAAAGGCCACCAGGGTCAGATTCGCAAGGCGCTGCAGTTGCTGCTCGGCGCTGAGCGCCCGATGATCTATACCGGTGGCGGTGTCATTCTGGCCAATGCTGCCCCCGAGCTGAACAAGCTCGTTGATGAGCTTGGATTTCCCTGCACCAATACGCTGATGGGGCTTGGCGGCTATCGCGCCAGCAGCGAGCGTTTCGTCGGCATGCCTGGCATGCATGGTACCTACGAGGCCAATATGGCCATGCAGCACTGCGATGTGCTGCTCGCGGTCGGTGCACGCTTTGACGATCGCGTGATCGGCAATCCCAAGCATTTCGCGCAGAACCCCCGCAAGATCATTCATATCGACATCGATCCGTCTTCGATCTCCAAGCGGGTCAAAGTTGACGTGCCGATCGTTGGCGATGTGCGCGAGTGCCTGACCGAGATGCTCGCCCAACTCGGTGCGGCAGTCGATGCCGGTGCCAAAGTGCACAAGGGTGTCGCGGCCTGGTGGACTCAGATTGCCGAGTGGCGAACCAAGGATTGCCTCAAGTACGACCGTGCCGCGACCGATGTCATCAAGCCGCAGTTCGTGATCGAAAAGCTCTGGGAAGTGACCGGTGGCGATGCCTTCGTGACCTCGGACGTCGGTCAGCATCAGATGTGGGCGGCCCAGTTCTATCGCTTCGACAAGCCGCGTCGCTGGATCAATTCGGGCGGCCTCGGCACCATGGGTGTCGGTCTGCCCTACGCGATGGGCGTGGCGCTGGCCAACCCCGGTGCCCAGGTGGCTTGCGTGACCGGTGAAGGCTCAATCCAGATGTGCATCCAGGAGATGTCGACCTGCAAGCAATATCACATGCCGGTGAAGGTGGTCAGCCTCAATAATCGTTACCTCGGCATGGTGCGACAGTGGCAGGAAATCGAATACGGCAGCCGTTATTCCGAGTCCTACATGGACGCGCTGCCCGACTTCGTCCGGCTCGCCGAGGCGTACGGGCATATCGGTATTCGAGTTGACAAACCGGGTGATGTCGAACCGGCACTGCGTGACGCCTTTGGCAAGTACAAGGATCGGCTGGTGTTTCTCGATGTGATCACCGACCAGACCGAGAACGTCTGGCCGATGGTTCAGGGCGGCAAGGGTCTGACCGAGATGATTCTCGGCTCAGAGGACCTGTGAGGCACGCATCATGAGACACATCATTGCAGTCCTGCTTGAAAACGAGCCCGGAGCGTTGTCGCGGGTTGTCGGACTTTTCTCGGCTCGCGGCTACAACATCGAGACACTCACGGTCGCGCCGACCGAGGATCGCTCAATGTCGCGAATGACCATCGTGACCAGCGGCTCCGACGATGTCATCGAGCAGATCACCAAACATCTGAATCGCCTCATCGATGTGGTCAAGGTCTTCGATCTGATCGAATCCCCTTACATCGAACGGGAGCTGATGCTCATCAAGGTTCGCGCGGTGGGCAAGGAGCGTGAAGAGGTGAAGCGGATGGCCGACATTTTCCGCGGTCGCATCATCGATGTCACCGACAAGAGTTACACGATCGAGCTGACCGGCGACGGCAGCAAACTCGATGCATTCATCGATGCGCTCGATGCGAGCATGATCATGGAGACGGTTCGTACCGGCGCCTCCGGGATCGCTCGCGGTGAGCGTGTTCTCAAAGCCTGAAAGGAAATCCAATGAAGGTGTTTTACGACAAAGACTGCGACATCAAGCTGATCAAGGGCAAGAAAGTCGCCATCATCGGCTACGGTTCGCAGGGTCATGCCCATGCCCAGAACCTGAACGATTCCGGCATCAAAGTGGTGGTTGGCGTTCGCAAGGGCGGCCCCTCCTGGGACAAGGTCAAGAAGGCCGGTCTGAAGGCCGAGGAGATTGCGGCGGCCGTCAAAGGCGCTGATTTCGTCATGATGCTGATGCCCGACGAGCATATCGCTGCGACCTACAAGAGCGAGATCGAGCCGAACATCAAAAAGGGCGCCACGCTGGCGTTTGCTCACGGCTTCAATGTGCACTACGGTCAGGTTGTGCCCCGCGACGATCTCGATGTGGTGATGGTTGCGCCCAAGGCGCCCGGCCATACCGTTCGCTCAACCTATGCTCAGGGCGGCGGCGTTCCGATGCTGGTGGCGATTCACCAGGATCGCAGCGGCTCGGCGCGCGACAATGCGCTGTCCTACGCCTGTGCGATCGGTGGTGGTCGCGCGGGCATCATCGAAACCAACTTCCGCGAAGAAACCGAGACCGATCTCTTCGGTGAGCAGACGGTGCTTTGCGGTGGAACGGTCGAGCTGATCAAGGCTGGTTTCGAGACGCTGGTCGAGGCCGGTTATGCCCCGGAGATGGCTTATTTCGAGTGTCTGCACGAGCTCAAGCTGATTGTCGACCTCATTTATGAGGGCGGCATCGCCAACATGAATTACTCGATTTCGAACAACGCCGAATTCGGCGAATACGAAGTCGGCCCCCGGATGATCACCGCAGAAACCAAGGCGGCGATGAAGGCCGTGCTCAACGACATCCAGACTGGCGAATATGCCAAGCGCTTCATCCTCGAAAATCGTGCCGGTGCACCGACGCTGCTGTCGCGTCGTCGCCTGACGTCCGAGCATCCGATTGAGCAGGTCGGAGAGCAGCTGCGCGCGATGATGCCCTGGATCAAGGCCAACAAGCTGGTCGATCGTTCGAAGAATTGAGCCCTCGAAGGCGATCTGCCTGACTCCTGCGCAGCCTGGTCGATGTCGATCGGGCTGCTCACGGGCCTTTTTGCGACGATCTGCGGGTTGGTTCGGGATGTTTGCGATAAGGGTTCAAGTGTTACCCTGCACCGATCATGGCTGAACCCCGTCGACGAAAATTCAAAGGCTTTCGCCCGCTGCGGCCGGTTCGGGCTTCGTCGGTCAGCCTCGCATCTGATGACGAGTCCGATGCGCCGACCGCGCGGCCTCGCTCCAGGGGCGTTTACCTCCTGCCTAATGCCTTTACGACCGCCAATCTCTTCGCCGGATTTTTTGCCATTGTCCAGGCAATGAATGGCCGTTTCGAGATCGCTGCGGTGGCGCTGTTTGTGGCGATGGTGCTCGATGGACTCGACGGTCGGGTCGCCCGCCTCACTAATACTCAAAGCGCCTTTGGCGAGCAGTACGACTCGATGGCCGACATGGTGTCGTTCGGTGCGGCTCCGGCGCTCGTGGTCTACGAATGGTCGCTGCGTGGCATGGGGAAACTCGGCTGGCTGGCCGCCTTCGTGTATGTCGCTGGCGCTGCATTGAGGCTTGCGAGATTCAACACCAACATCACGGTGGTTGATAAACGCTTTTTTCAAGGGATGCCGAGTCCTGCGGCGGCGGCGCTGGTGGCCGGTTTCGTCTGGATCGCCACCGATCTGCGCGAAACCCGCTGGATCGACGCCACCGGCGAAGATCTTCGATGGCTGGCCTGGACCCTGACGCTCTATGCGGGGCTCACCATGTTCTCCAACGCGCCCTTCTACAGTTTCAAGGACATCAACCTCAAGCGCAGCGTTCCTTACGTGGCAGTTCCGCTGATCGTGCTGTTTTTCGTACTGGTCTCCTATGACCCGCCGATCGTGCTTTTCTCCCTGTTTCTGGTCTACGCCGCCTCAGGTTATGTGCTGTGGCTCTGGCGGTTCTGGGTTGCGCGCAAGTCCGCGCCTTCGGCCGGTCGCCCCACGCCGAATTGACCATCTCGGTGCGCAGACGATAAACTCGTCGGTTAACCTGAAGTGGCTTCTTCCTCAATGACGGCAACACGATGACGGCACCGGCGAATACCGAGAAAGTCCGGCGAAAGCCACTGGTGCTTGGCAACTGGAAGATGAACGGTGACGTCGCAACTGCCGAGCAGTTGCTGTCGGGTCTGTTGCATGGCGAGCGCGAGTTGCCCGCCTTACTGGCTGGTGTCGAGGCAGGGGTCTGCCCCCCATTCCCCTATATCGGTTTGGCTGCTGCTCGGCTGGCTGCCAGTCAGTTCGGCTGGGGTGCTCAAAACGTGGCGCACTTCGACAACGGGGCCTACACCGGCGAAGTCTCGGCGACGATGCTGCGTGACCTGGCCTGCACATGGGTGCTGATCGGTCATTCCGAGCGGCGCGCCTACTTTGGCGAAACCGATGCCCAGCTCTCGACGAAGGTGGAGTTTGCCCACAGAGCCGGACTGGTCCCGGTCGTCTGTGTGGGAGAATCTCTGGCCGAGCGCGAGGCGTCGAAGACCGAGTCGGTTCTCGCTGCGCAGATCAACGGCCTTTGCACCGCGCTGGCCTCGACGAATGAGCGGTTTGTGATTGCCTATGAACCGGTATGGGCCATCGGTACCGGCCTGACAGCTTCACCT
The DNA here is from genome assembly GCA_947487165.1 of Burkholderiales bacterium. Classification (GTDB taxonomy): domain Bacteria; phylum Pseudomonadota; class Gammaproteobacteria; order Burkholderiales; family Burkholderiaceae_E; genus UBA4615. Next base: position 11,770 of record CANKWX010000007.1, on the reverse strand, counting down.
GAGCAGGCCCAGCAGGTGCATGCCTTCATTCGGTCCCGCCTTGTTGCGGGCAGCGTGCCCGGTGCCGCTGGCGCTCGAATTATTTATGGCGGCTCGGTTAAGCCCTCCAATGCGCAAGCATTGTTCGGTCAGCCTGATGTCGATGGTGGTCTGATCGGCGGCGCATCGCTGGTTGCCGCGGATTTTCTTTCGATCTGCCGCGCAGCGGCTCTCAGATCGATTCGTTAAGAGGTGTTCTGATGTCGATTCTTTCCACTATTGCGGTCTTGATTCAGGTTCTGAGCGCGATCGGAGTCATTGTTCTGGTTCTGCTTCAGCACGGCAAAGGCGCTGATATGGGCGCTGCCTTCGGTTCCGGGTCGTCTGGCAGTCTTTTCGGCGCGACCGGTTCGGCCAATTTTCTCAGTCGCCTGACCGCGGCGCTTGCGACCGTATTTTTTGTATCGACGCTGGCCCTGGCATTCATCGCCAATACGCGGACGGCGGCACGCGAATCGGGGAGCGTCATGGACAAGGTGACCGCGCCGGTCAATGTTGCGCCGCAGTCGAATGTGCCGTCTCAGGACGGCAAGCCCGATACACCTGCAGCATCTCCTGTTGTGCCGGGATCTGATGCAACGCAAAAATCTGGTGGGGCGGCCGATATTCCGAAGTAGAACGCGGTAGAATCCTCAGGCTGAGCCGACGTGGTGAAATTGGTAGACACGCTATCTTGAGGGGGTAGTGGCGAAAGCTGTGCGAGTTCGAGTCTCGCCGTCGGCACCAAACAAAAGAGATCTGTTTGCTTCAGGAAATCTTGTGAATCTAGAGCAATACCTGCCGGTTCTGCTGTTCATGCTTGTCGGCACCGTGATCGGTTTTGCGCCGATGACCATCGGCAAGATTCTTGGCCCGTCGAGGCCGGACGCCGAAAAGAACTCCCCTTATGAGTGCGGCTTCGAGGCCTTCGAAGACGCGAGAATGAAGTTCGACGTCCGCTATTATCTCGTCGCCATTTTGTTCATCCTTTTCGATCTCGAAATTGCTTTCCTGTTTCCGTGGGCGGTGTCGCTCGATTCGATCGGCTTCTTCGGGTTCATGGCGATGATGGTGTTTCTGACCATCCTGGTCGTCGGTTTTGTGTACGAGTGGATGAAGGGCGCGCTCGACTGGGAGTAGGCGGTGTGTGCTCGACGGTCTGGCGATTGAAGTAGTCTGCTGACCGCTTTGCTGGTCAATAGTTCTGTCTAGCGTTTTGCCCTTCGCCCGCTGGCTGGGGGTTCACAACTGGCGCCTTCAAGGGTGCAAGTGAGCATGCGATGAGCGTCGAAGGCATTCTGAACGAGGGGTTCGTCACCACGAGCCTCGACAAACTGATCAACTGGACTCGCACCGGGTCGATGTGGCCGATGACCTTCGGCCTGGCCTGCTGTGCGGTCGAGATGATGCACGCCGGTGCAGCACGCTACGACCTCGATCGCTTTGGCGTCATGTTTCGGCCGAGCCCTCGTCAGTCCGACGTGATGATCGTTGCCGGGACGCTGTGCAACAAGATGGCGCCTGCCCTGCGCAAGGTCTACGACCAGATGGCCGAGCCGCGTTGGGTGATCTCGATGGGCTCGTGTGCAAACGGCGGCGGCTACTACCACTACTCCTATTCTGTCGTTCGCGGATGCGACCGGATCGTCCCGGTCGACATCTATGTTCCCGGCTGTCCGCCGACGGCCGAAGCGCTTCTCTACGGCATTCTGCAACTGCAGAACAAGATCCGTCAGACCAGCACGATCGCTCGCTGAAGACACACCGATGGCGACGATCGAATCCCTGAAAGCCGATCTCGAGCGAGTGCTTGGGCAAGATGTCATCGGTTTGACCGATCGGCTTGGCGAACTGACGCTGGTCGTCAAGGCTGGTCGTTATCTCGACGTCTGTCAGGCTTTGCGTGATGAAGCAGGCCTGCGTTTCGATACGCTGATCGATCTGTGCGGCCTCGATTATCGCGATTACGGTGATGGCGCACACGATGGCCTTCGATTTGCCGTCGTCATTCACCTCCTGTCGGTCGAGCACAACCAGCGGCTTCGTCTTCGCGCATTTTGTGATGATGATGATTTCCCGGTGCTGGCCTCGGTGACCGGCGTGTGGCCGGCTGCCGGCTGGTTCGAGCGCGAGGCCTTCGATCTGTTCGGCATTGTGTTCGAAGGCCATCCCGACCTGCGTCGCATCCTGACCGATTACGGTTTCGTTGGGCATCCGTTTCGCAAGGACTTTCCGGTTTCGGGTTATGTCGAGATGCGGTACGACCCTGAGCAAAAGCGGGTGATCTATCAGCCTGTGACCATCGAGCCGCGAGAGATCGTGCCCCGTGTGATTCGCGAGGAGGGCTACGGCGTCGGGCGTTAAGCCCGAGCGTCGCGAAAAGACCATGGCAGAGATCAAGAACTACACCCTTAATTTCGGTCCTCAGCATCCTGCGGCGCATGGCGTGCTGAGGCTGGTGCTCGAGCTCGACGGCGAGGTGGTTCAGCGCGCCGACCCGCATATCGGGCTCCTGCATCGGGCGACCGAAAAACTGGCTGAGACCCGAACCTATCTTCAGAACCTGCCCTATATGGACAGGCTCGATTACGTCTCGATGATGTGCAATGAGCACAGCTACGTGCTGGCCATCGAGAAGCTGACCGGCGTGCAGGTGCCTGTGCGGGCGCAATACATCCGCGTCATGTTTGACGAAATCACCCGCATCCTCAACCACCTGATGTGGCTGGGTGCGCATGCACTCGATGTGGGCGCCATGACGGTGTTTCTTTACGCCTTTCGCGAGCGTGAAGACCTGATGGACTGCTACGAGGCAGTCTCGGGTGCGCGCATGCATGCGGCCTACTATCGGCCTGGCGGCGTCTATCGCGATCTTCCCGACCGGATGCCGCAGTACGTCGCAAGCAAGGTTCGCAATGCAAGCGGTGTGCGTGAGCTTAATGTCGATCGTCAGGGGTCGCTGCTCGATTTCATCCAGGCATTCACCGATCGTTTCCCGGGCTATGTCGACGATTACGAGACACTGCTGACCGACAACCGGATCTGGAAACAGCGGCTTGTCGGAATTGGCGTGGTGTCGCCGGAGCGCGCCAAGGCGCTCGGCTTCACCGGGCCGATGCTGCGGGGCTCGGGCGTCGAGTGGGATCTGCGCAGAAAGCAGCCCTATGAGGTCTACGACAAACTCGACTTCGATATTCCGGTGGGCCGCAACGGCGACAGCTACGACCGTTACCTGGTTCGAATCGAAGAAATGCGTCAGAGCAACCGGATCATCCGCCAGTGCGTCGAGTGGCTGAGAAATAATCCCGGGCCTGTGATCGTCGACGATCACAAAGTCGCGCCGCCATCCCGGCTTGACATGAAGTCGAACATGGAAGAGCTGATCCATCATTTCAAACTGTTCACCGAAGGCATGCATGTGCCGCAAGGCGAGGCCTACAGCGCGGTCGAGCATCCGAAGGGCGAGTTCGGTATCTACCTTGTTTCGGATGGCGCCAACAAGCCCTATCGGCTCAAGATCCGGGCGCCCGGTTTTCCGCATCTGCAGGCGCTCGACGAGATGGTTCGCGGTCACATGATTGCCGACGTGGTGACGCTGATCGGGTCCCAGGACATCGTCTTCGGGGAGATCGATCGATGAGCACCATGCCGACTTCGCCTGACGCCGTGCAAGCCCTCAACGCGCCGCTCTTATCAGCGACTGCCTATCGCAAAATCGAACGCGAGGTCGGGAAGTTTCCGGCTGATCAGAAGCAGTCCGCCGTGATGGCCGCATTGGCGATCGCTCAGGATGAGATCGGTTGGGTATCGCAGGCAGTCATCGACGATGTTGCCCGCGTGCTGGCGATGACGCCGATTGCGGTCTGGGAAGTTGCTTCGTTCTACAACATGTACGCCACATCCCAGCCAGGCACATTCAAGGTCGGCATCTGCACTTGCCTGCCCTGCGCATTGCGCGATGGCGAGAAGGCGGCTTCCTACCTGAAGGCCAAGCTTGGGATCGATTTTGGCGAAACCACTCCCGACGGGCGGATTACGCTGGTCCAGACCGAATGTCTGGGCGCGTGCGGCGATGCGCCGGTGCTGCTGGTGAACAACAAGCGGATGTGCAGCTTCATGAGCGTGCAAAAGCTTGATGCGCTGGTCGATGAACTCAAGAACACCTGAAGCCAAGGAAGAGAACGTGGGAGCCAACGATTTTCGCGAAGCGCTGACCGATGTCAGAGTCCAGGAGACCTGCTTCCATGATCGTCACATCACGCCTCAGATCTACGCCGGCCTGACGTCTGCCGCCGATTGGTCGATCAAGGCCTATGAGGCACGCGACGGCTATCAAGCATTGCGCCGGATCCTCACCGAAGGCCTGACGCCGGAGCAGGTGATCGCCGAAGTCAAGGCATCGGGTTTGCGGGGTCGTGGCGGTGCCGGCTTTCCCACCGGTCTGAAGTGGAGCTTCATGCCGCGTCAGTTCCCGGGCCAGAAGTATCTCGTGTGCAATTCCGATGAGGGCGAGCCTGGTACGTTCAAGGATCGCGACATCCTTCGCTACAACCCGCATATCGTGATCGAAGGCATGGCGATTGCGGCGTATGCGATGGGTATCTCGGTCGGCTATAACTACATCCACGGCGAGATCTGGGACGCCTACGCACGCTTCGAAGAAGCGCTCGATGAGGCACGTGCGGCGGGCTACCTCGGTGAGTCGATCATGGGCTCAGCCTTCTCCTTTCAGCTGCACGCTTTTCATGGCTATGGCGCCTATATCTGCGGCGAAGAGACCGCACTGCTTGAGTCGCTTGAAGGCAAGAAGGGCCAGCCGCGGTTCAAGCCGCCGTTTCCGGCGAGCTTCGGCCTCTATGGCAAGCCGACGACCATCAACAATACCGAGACCTTTGCGGCGGTGCCCTGGATCATCCGCAATGGCGGGCCCAAGTTCCTGGAAGTTGGCAAACCCAACAACGGCGGCACCAAGATCTTCTCGGTCTCTGGCGATGTCGAGCGTCCCGGCAACTACGAAATTCCGCTCGGTACGCCGTTTGCCAAGCTGCTCGAGTTGGCCGGTGGCATGCGCGGCGGACACAAGCTCAAGATGGTGATTCCGGGCGGATCATCGATGCCGGTGCTGCCGGCCGAGATCATGATGGCGACCGACATGGACTATGACTCGATCGCCAAGGCCGGTTCGATGCTCGGCTCGGGCGCGGTCATCGTCATGAACGAGACGCGCTGCGCGGTGAAGTCGCTGCTCCGTCTGTCCTACTTCTATTACGAGGAGTCCTGCGGGCAGTGCACGCCGTGTCGCGAGGGCACCGGCTGGCTGTGGCGCATCGTCGATCGTATCGAGCATGGCAAGGGCACGCATGACGATCTCAAGCGACTCGGCGAGATCGCTGAGAACATCCAGGGGCGAACCATCTGCGCCCTTGGTGATGCCGCGGCCATGCCGGTGAAGGCCTTCCTCAAGCATTACTGGTCCGAGTTCGAGCATCACGTCGAACACAAGCATTGCATGGTGCCGTCCTATGTCTGATCGCATCCCTCGCAATGGCCCAACGCCTGTGGGCGTCAACCTGGTGAACTACTTCGGCAGCGAACATGGTTGAGATTGAAGTCGACGGCACGAAGGTCGAGGTGCTCGAGGGCAGCACGGTCATGCAGGCGACCAATCGTCTGGGCGTGTACGTCCCGCATTTCTGCTATCACAAGAAGCTCTCGATTGCGGCCAATTGCAGGATGTGCCTGGTCGAAGTCGAGAAGGCGCCCAAGCCTTTGCCGGCCTGCGCCACACCGGTGACCGCCGGCATGAAGGTCTGGACCCGCACCGAGAAGGCGATCAAGGCCCAGAAGGGCGTGATGGAGTTTCTGCTGATCAACCATCCGCTCGATTGCCCGATCTGCGATCAGGGCGGCGAATGTCAGTTGCAGGATCTGGCTGTCGGCTACGGTGCCTCGGGCTCGCGCTATACCGAAGAAAAGCGGGTGGTCTTTCACAAGTCGATCGGCCCGCTGGTCGCTGCCGAGGAAATGTCGCGCTGCATTCATTGCACGCGCTGCGTGCGCTTTGGCCAGGAAATCGCCGGTGTCATGGAACTCGGCATGTCGGGGCGGGGCGAGCACTCCGAGATCCTGAGCTTTGTCGGTCGCGGCGTGAAGTCGGAGCTGTCGGGCAACATGATCGACGTCTGCCCGGTCGGTGCGCTGACCAGCAAGCCCTTCCGTTACAGCGCCCGGACCTGGGAGTTGGCGCGTCGCAAATCGGTGTCGCCCCACGATTCGCTGGGCTCCAATCTGGTGGTCCAGGTCAAGCAGAACACTGTGATGCGGGTCCTGCCGCTCGAGAATGAGGCGGTCAATGAATGCTGGCTCTCCGACCGTGATCGGTTCGCCTACGAAGGTCTGAATGCGCAAGACCGGCTGCTCAAGCCGATGCTCAGGCAGGATGGTCAGTGGCATGAGGTCGAGTGGCCGGTGGCCCTTGACTATGCCGCCCATGCACTGGGATCGGTGCGCGATGCGCATGGTGCCGCCGCAATCGGTGCGATCGGTTCGCCTCAGGCGACGGTCGAAGAACTGCATCTCATGGGCCGGCTGATGCGTGGCCTGGGCAGCCAGAACGTCGATTTCCGCCCGCGCGTGGCCGATTCGTCGCTGGCCGCCGGCCTGGCGGGTGCGCCCTGGCTCGGCATGCCGATCGAAGCGGTCAATGCGCTTGATCGCATCGTTCTGGTCGGATCTTTCCTTCGCAAGGACCACCCGCTGCTCGCGTCGCGGGTTCGCGCGGCCGCCAAGCGTGGCGCCCGGATCGCACTCCTGCATTCGGTCGATGACGATCTGCTGATGCCGATCGCTGCCAAGGCGATTGTGGCGCCCTCCGATTGGCCGGCGGTGCTGGCTGGCGCATTGGTCGCAGCCCTGCGTTCAGCCGATAAGCCGGTCCCGGCGGCCCTCGAGGGCGTTGAGCCTGATGCGGCTGCGCGAGCTCTGGCAGAGTTGCTCTCACAGGGCAGCTCGAAAGCGGTTTTGCTTGGCAACGCGGTGTCCCAGCATCCTCAGGCGGCTCTGATTGCATCGCTAGCCCAGGCACTCAGCGAGGCGACCGGTGCAACGCTCGGGTGGCTCGGCGAAGGCGCCAACGCTGTCGGCGGCTACCTCGCTGGTGCGATTCCGGGAGCGGGCGGCCTCGATGCCGCCGGCATGGTGGCCAGCTCATTGAAGGCTTATCTGCTGCTCGGGATCGAGCCGAACCTCGATCACGGCAATCCCGGTGCAGCGATGTCGGCAATGGCCGGCGCGCAGACCGTGATTGCGCTCACCGCCTACCGTTCGGCCTCGCTCCTCGAGACCGCCGATTGCCTGCTGCCGATCACGCCCTTCACCGAAACTTCCGGCACCTTCGTCAACTGCGCCGGCATGAGTCAGTCATTCAACGGTGTGGTGCGTCCGGCCGGCGATGCGCGCCCGGGCTGGAAGGTCCTGCGCGTGCTCGGCAATCTGCTTGGCATGACCGATTTCGATTACGACACTGCCGAGCAGGTCCGCGACGCTGCCTTGCCTGCCGACCTGTCGGCCAGACTGTCCAACCATACGAACACGCCTGTGGCGACCGCACCGGCCCACGCTGGCAAAGGCCTGCAGCGGATTGCCGAAGTCCCGATTTACAGCGCCGATCCGATCGTGCGTCGTGCACCGAGCCTGCAGATGACGGCCGATGCGGCGGCACCGGTGGTCGGCATGAATGCGGCATTGCTTGCCGACATGCGCCTGTCCGACGGCGATCTGGTGCGTGTGAGTCAGCAGACGGTCGCTGGCAATGCGGGTGAAGTCGTCCTGACCGCGAAGCTTGATGCCGGTCTTGCCGACGGCGTCGTGCGCATTGCGGCTGCGCATCCGATGACGGCAGCCTTGGGCGCAATGATCGGCCCGGTCAGCGTGGAGCGCGTCTGATGGATTGGATCGACGCGCTGCAGGCGAATGGCCAAGCGCTTCTGGGAGGCGCCTGGCCGGTTGTCTGGACCCTGATCAAGATCCTGGCAGTGGTTGTTCCGCTGCTTGCCTGCGTCGCCTATCTGACCTTCTGGGAACGCAAGCTGATCGGCTTCATCCAGCTGCGTATCGGACCGAATCGGGTTGGCCCCGGCGGCTTCCTGCAGCCGATTGCCGATGCGATCAAACTCCTGTTCAAAGAGGTCATCACGCCGGCCAAAGCCAATCCCGGCCTTTACATCCTCGGCCCGGTCATGACCATCATGCCGGCGCTGGCCGCGTGGGTGGTGATTCCCTTCGGGCCCGATCGCGCGCTCGCCAATATCAATGCCGGGCTGCTCTTGCTGCTCGCGATTACCTCGCTCGAAGTCTATGGCGTGATCCTCGCCGGCTGGGCCTCCAACTCCAAGTACGCCTTCCTTGGCGCGATGCGCGCTTCGGCGCAGATGGTCTCCTACGAACTCGCCATCGGCTTTGCGCTGGTGGTCGTGCTGATGGTGTCGGGCAGCCTGAATCTGACCGACATCGTCGAAGGCCAGAATCGCGGGCGCTTCGCCGAGATGGGCCTCAATGTCCTGTCCTGGAACTGGCTGCCGCTGCTGCCGATCTTCGTGGTGTATTTCATTTCGGGTGTGGCCGAGACCAACCGACATCCTTTCGACGTGGTCGAGGGCGAGTCCGAAATCGTGGCCGGCCACATGATCGAATACTCCGGTATGGGCTTTGCAGTGTTCTTCCTGGCCGAGTACGCCAACATGATCCTGATCTCGGCCTTGGCTGCGATCATGTTCCTCGGTGGCTGGGCGCCGTTTTTCAGCCTTGGCATCGATCTCGGGCCGCAGTGGTTCTGGGACTGGTTCTGGCTCTTCCTCAAGACCTTCCTGATGGTCAGTGTTTTCATCTGGATTCGCGCCTCGTTTCCGCGCTATCGCTATGACCAGATCATGCGTCTGGGTTGGAAGATCTTCATTCCGGTCGCCCTGGTGTGGCTGGTCGTCATCGGCATCTGGATGCAGACGCCGTTCAACATCTGGAACTGACGAGAAGCGACAGTCGACATGGAATCAATCAAGGACTTCGTCAAGAGCTTCATGCTCATCGAGCTTTTCAAGGGCCTGCGTCTGACCGGCTCGCAGGTCTTCGCGCGCAAGATCACGATTCAGTTCCCGGAAGAAAAAACCCCCTATTCGCCGCGCTTTCGTGGCCTTCATGCGCTGCGCCGTTATCCCAACGGCGAAGAGCGCTGCATTGCCTGCAAGCTTTGCGAAGCGGTCTGCCCGGCGATGGCGATCACCATCGAATCTGAAGTGCGTCCGGAAGACGGCACGCGCCGCACCAAGCGTTACGACATCGACCTGACCAAGTGCATTTTCTGCGGGTTTTGCGAAGAGTCCTGCCCGGTCGACTCAATCGTCGAGACGCATATCCTCGAATACCACGGCGAAAAGCGCGGCGATCTTTACTTCACCAAAGAAATGCTGCTGGCGGTTGGCGATCATTACGAGCCGCAGGTGGCCGCTGCCCGCGACGCCGACGCGCGCTATCGCTGAAGACCGCCGTCACCCACTCCTGCGCCTTCTGACGCCGACTGACCAAAGACGGACACCGACGTGGATCCGAAAGCCTTTCTGTTCTATCTCTTTGCCACCATCACCGTGATTGCCGCGGTGAGGGTGGTGACCGCACGCAATCCGGTGCATTCCGCGCTCTTTCTGGTGCTGACCTTCTTTTCGGCGGCCGCGATCTGGCTGCTGCTCAAGGCCGAGTTCCTCGCGATCACTTTGGTGCTGGTCTATATCGGCGCGGTGATGGTGCTTTTCCTTTTCGTTGTGATGATGGTCGATATCAACATTGACGAGATGCGCCAGGGCTTCTGGCGCAATATGCCGGTCGCCGCGTTCGTGGGCGCGGCGATCGTGCTTGAGCTGGCCGCGGTGCTGTGGCACCAGTTCAGCGGGGTTCGCGCGGCCGATGCGCCCCGACTGCCGCCTGACTATGACAACACCAAGGCCCTTGGCAAACTTATCTACACCGAGTACGTCTACGCCTTCGAGATTGCAGCGGTGATCCTGCTGGTGGCCATCGTTGCCGCCATTGCCCTGACGCTTCGCAAACGGACCGGCGTGAAGTCGCAAAATCCGTCCGAGCAGGTCAAGGTCAAGGCCTCCGACCGGCTGCGGATCGTGCGCATGCCGTCGTCGACGCCTGCCGCGCCTGCGGAACCGACCAAGAACGAGTCATCCACATGACCATCTCCCTTGCTCATTACCTCGTGCTGGGCGCGATCCTGTTTGCGATCAGTGTGATCGGCATCTTCCTCAACCGGCGCAACGTCATCATTTTGCTGATGGCGATCGAGCTGATGCTGCTCGCGGTCAATCTCAACTTCATCGCCTTCTCGCATTTCCTGGGCGATGCCGCCGGGCAGATCTTTGTCTTCTTCATCCTGACGGTGGCGGCTGCGGAATCCGCAATCGGCCTGGCCATTCTCGTGGTGCTGTTCAGAAATCTCGACACGATCAATGTCGAGGATCTCGACGCGCTCAAGGGTTGATCGGCATCTCGCCACAGACCACTCGCCAATGAAAACCGCTTACCTCCTTGTTCCGTTTGCGCCCCTGGTCGGCGCGATCATTGCCGGCTTTTTTGGTCGCACCATCGGCCGCACCGCCAGCCATGTGGTCACGATCCTGGGCGTGCTGATCTCCCTGCTGGCCTCGCTGACCATCCTGCGCGACACGATGGCCGGCGAGTACTTCAACGGCACGCTCTATTCATGGGCGCTGGTTGACGGGGTGAAGTTCGAGATCGGTTTCCTGATCGACACGCTGACTGCCACGATGATGTGCGTTGTCACCTCGGTCTCGTTGATGGTGCATATCTACACCATCGGCTACATGAAGGATGACGACGGTTATCAGCGGTTTTTTGCCTATATCAGCCTCTTCACCTTCGCGATGCTGATGCTGGTGATGTCCAACAACTTCCTGCAGCTGTTTTTCGGCTGGGAAGCGGTGGGCCTGGTGTCCTATCTGCTGATCGGCTTCTGGTATACCCGGCCAACCGCGATCTACGCCAACCTCAAGGCCTTTCTGGTCAATCGCGTTGGCGACTTCGGTTTCGTGCTGGGCATCGGTCTGGTGCTCGCTCATTTCGGCAGCCTCGATTACTCCGAAGTCTTCCGGATGGCGCCAAGCCTGGCGGGGCAGGTCATCAATCCGCTGGGTCTTGGCGAGTGGTCAGTGATCACCGTGACCTGCATTTGTCTGTTCATCGGTGCGATGGGCAAGTCGGCGCAATTCCCGCTGCATGTCTGGCTGCCCGATTCAATGGAAGGCCCGACCCCGATCTCGGCACTCATCCATGCAGCAACCATGGTGACCGCCGGCATCTTCATGGTGGCGCGCATGTCGCCGCTCTTCGAGCTGTCCGACACCGCGCTGTCGTTTGTCATGACCATCGGCGCAATCACCGCGCTCTTCATGGGATTTCTGGGCGTCATCCAGAACGACATCAAACGCGTGGTTGCCTATTCCACCCTGTCGCAGCTCGGCTATATGACCGTGGCGCTGGGTGCCTCGGCCTATAGCGTTGCGATCTTCCATCTGATGACGCATGCATTTTTCAAGGCGCTGCTCTTTCTGGCGGCCGGCTCGGTGATTATCGGCATGCACCATAACCAGGACATCCGGAACATGGGTGGCCTGCGCAAATACATGCCGATCACCTGGATCACCTCACTGCTAGGCTCGCTGGCCCTGATTGGCAC
>CANKWX010000006.1 GCA_947487165.1 Burkholderiales bacterium | reverse complement strand
GTCGTGTCGGCTGGCGATCGTGCAGATGGAAGATGTCGCCGGCCTCGCGCGTCAGCCCAATCTGCCCGGCACCCCAGACAAGGCGCCAAATTGGCGCCAGAGTCTGCCGATCATGCTGGAGTCACTCGCGGACGCGCCGCGGTGGCGGGCGCTGCCGCAGATTTTCCGGAAGCGACACCATCAGGGCTGAGCATCTGCCGCCGTCCGGGCGATGAGTCGCGATAGTCCTTTATGACTGACAGCACGGCCCTTTTTGGGTCGCCTGCTGCAACACTCAAGTCATAGCCTGTTGGGTGAAACGGTTCGATCGTCCCTCGACCGCCCGTCTATCGCTCTAGCCCCCATATCCGGAGACCATGATGTCTATCAACCGACTCGTTCTGGCCGCAGTTGTCACGGCTTCGCTGGCAGGAACCGCCTTGCCGGCATTTTCGCAAACCGTCCGAATCACCGAAGTGGCCCCGTGGGGCAGCGGAAACAGTCCTTATGCCGCCGACTGGTTCGAACTGACCAACACCGGCAACGCTGCGGTCAGCATCAGCGGCTGGAAGATGGATGACGCCTCAAACGCCTTTGGAACGTCAGTGGCTCTGAATGGGATCACCAGCATCGCGGCCGGAGAATCAGTGATTTTTCTCGAAACGGGTTCACCGAGCACAGTCGGCGCGTCCTTTCTGAGCACCTGGTTTGGCACCAACGGCGGCCCCAGGATCGGTTCCTACACCGGCGGCGGTGTCGGGTTGAGCACGAACGGCGACGCGGTCAACATCTTCGACGGCTCGGGCGCACTTCAAGCAAAGGTGACGTTCGGCGCTGCCGACGCGACCTCGCCCTACCAGACCTTCGACAATGCCGCTGGCCTGAACGATGCGGCGATTTCCTTGTTGAGCGCAGCGGGCACCAATGGCGCCTTCGTCGCCTTGAATGACACGGCCGAGATCGGTTCGCCCGGCTTGATCGCAGCTGTTCCTGGGCCGGAGAGCTACGCATTCATGCTGGCGGGTTTGGCGGTGGTCGGTGCGATTGCCCGCAAACGCAACAAGAACTGATACCGGCTCTGACACACCATGAAACTTAAGCATCTGATCCTTGTTGCCGCGGCCGCGTGCTCGATTTCAGCACAAGCACAAACCTCGCTGAATCTGTCGAATTATGCGGTCACCGGCACCTACACGCTCGACCGTTTCAACGGTGTAAGCGGCGGGCTGTCCGGCCTGGAAGCTTCCGCAGTCACTTACGCCCGAGACCGTACTGATCCTTTCACCGGCAAGCTGGGAACGCTGTTTTTTGTCGGCGATGAAGGCACCGGCGTGATCGAGATGTCGCGCACCGGCCAGACCATCAGCAGCATGACCTTCAGCGGCGGAACCAATCTGGGCTGGCCCACCACCAGCACTCACCGTGATTCCGAAGGCCTGACCTACCTTGGCGGCGGTGTCCTGGTTGTTGTAGACGAGCGCCTGCAAGATGCCTTCAGGTTCAGCTATGTGGCCGGCGGCACTGTCAATCTGGCCAATGCCCCCTTCGTATCGATCGGCGGCAATGCCGGCAATAACGGTCTTGAGGGCATCAGCTACGATCCGCGCGGCACAGGCAGTTTTGTCTCGATCAAGCAGCAAAGCCCGCAGGATGTTCTTGCAGGAGCCCTGACTTTCGCGACCGGCGCAGGCGGCACCTCTGGCATGGTGAACCTGTTCAATCCTGCCTTGATGGGTGTGACGACGCTTGCGGACATCCAGACCCTGTCTCCGATCGATGGCCTCACCGGTACGGCTGCTGCCGATAACCTGCTGGTACTCAGCCTGGGCTCGAAGAAACTGCTCGAAGTTACTCGTTCCGGACAAACGCTCAGCTTCATCGACCTGACCAACATCTCGCCCAACAATGCGTTCGAGGGCGTGACTGTCGATGAGAAGGGCGTCATCTACCTGGTGGCAGAACAGGACCAGACATCGGGAGCCCTGTCTGACGCAGGTTCCCTGCTCGTCGTGATGGCACCCGTGCCTGAGCCCGAGGCCTACATCATGATGCTGGCCGGATTGGGATTTGTCGGTGTCTATCAGCGGCGGAAAAAGCAGCAAGCGCGCACGCAAACCCTGCAGCCCTGACGTCGGTGCGGGGCAGGCGCCCCGAAGCATCGCCGCGCACCGCAGGGCAGCGGCAGTCATCGGGATCGGTCAGCGATAGCTGACCGATAGCGGTCCGCTGTCTGAGCCCCGTAGGGGCGAGTTCGGACCGCGGTCCGATGGCTGGTGGTGGCCTGCGGGCACCCCCGGCGTGCCGGGGGTGCGCGGCGCAGCGAGGGGCGCCTGCCCCGCACCGGCGTCACGCGACGACGCGAAGCAGCGGCCCCAAGCGAAGGCCTTAAACACCAGCGCCAAACAGCGGCACCAGCCGCCATCAACCCCTCAGTGCGCCTGCTCCCAATTTACCCCCGCCCCCACCTCCGCCAGCAACGGCACCGCCAGATCGAGCACCCCGGCCATGAGCCGCGGCAATTCGACCTTCACCAGATCCAGTTCAGCCTCAGGCACTTCAAGCACCAGCTCATCGTGCACCTGCATGATCAGCCGCGACCCGACATTGTTCGCCTCGATCCAACCCTGCACTGCGATCATCGCAAGTTTGATGATGTCAGCTGCCGTGCCTTGCAGCGGCGCGTTAATCGCCTGACGCTCTGCCGCACCGCGCCGCGGGCCATTGGGAGAGTTGATCTCGGGCAGCCACAGTCGCCTGCCGAGCACGGTTTCAACATAACCCTGCGCCTTGGCCTGCGAACGTGTGCTTTCCATGTAGTTGGCCACACCCGGATAGCGGGTGAAGTAGCGCTCGATCCAGTTCTTGGCCGCATCGCGCTCAATGCCGAGCTGAGCGGCGAGCCCGAACGCGCTCATGCCATAAATCAGCCCGAAATTGATGGTCTTGGCATAGCGACGCTGCTCGCTGCTGACCTCATCCGGGCTGACACCGAAGACCTCGGAAGCGGTGGCTCGATGCACATCAAGCCCCTGCGAGAAAGCCTTCAAAAGATTGGGGTCACCCGACAGGTGAGCCATGATCCGCAATTCGATCTGCGAGTAGTCGGCCGACACGATCAGGCTGCCGGCCGGCGCGATGAAGGCCTCACGGATGCGCCGGCCATCGACGGTGCGGATCGGGATGTTCTGCAGGTTGGGATCGGTCGACGACAGGCGACCGGTGACCGCGGTGGCCTGCGAATAGCTGGTGTGCACCCGCCCCGTGCGGGCATTGACCATGCGGGGCAGCTTGTCGGTGTAGGTGGATTTGAGCTTGGCGCAGCCGCGATACTCGATCAGCAGCTTGGGCAGAGGGTAATCCTGCGAGAGTTTTTCGAGCACATCTTCATCGGTGGACGGTGCGCCACTCGCGGTTTTTTTGACCACCGGCAAGCCGAGCTTTTCAAACAGGATCTCGCCGAGCTGCTTGGGTGAATTGAGATTGAAGGGTTGGCCGGCCGCTTCATGGGCGCGCTGCTCGAGATCGAGCATGCGGGTGCCGAGTGCATCCGACTGGGCAGCAAGCGTCGCCGAGTCGATCAGCACGCCGTGACGCTCCATCTTCTGCAGCACGACCGCCGCCGGAATCTCGATGCGGCGATAGACATCGAGCAGCGTGGGCGCGGCGTCGATGCGCGGAAAAAGCACCTGATGCAGATGCATCGTGATGTCGGCATCTTCGGCGGCATAGCGGGCCGCCTGCTCGATGCCGACCTGCTCGAAGCCGATCTGCGAGGCGCCCTTGCCGGCGACCTCTTCATACGAGATCGTGCGCCGCTCGAGATGGCGCAGCGCAAGCGCATCCATGCCATGGGTGCGATGCGCTTCGAGCACATAGGACTCAAGCATGGTGTCGTGCTGAACACCCGCAAGGCGAATGCCATGGTTAGCCAGCACATGCATGTCGTACTTGAGGTTCTGGCCGACCTTGAAATGCAGCGGGCTTTCAAGCCAGGAACGCAGTCGCTCGAGCACCTGAGTGCGATCGAGCTGATCAGGCGCACCGGCATAGCGATGTGCCAAGGGGATATAGCAGGCGCGACCCGGCTCGACCGATAACGACACGCCGACCAGTTCGGCCGCCATCGGGTCGAGCGAGGTGGTCTCGGTATCGAAGGCAGTGAGCGGCGCCGCCTCGATGACCGCGATCCAGCGCTCAAGCGCTTCCTCATCGAGCACCGTGTCGTAGTCGAGCACCAACGGCGCGGCAGGCGGCGGCGGATCAGTCGATTCAGACAGTGCAGCGCCGGCGCCAGCCTGCCGAGAATCATCCACGCCCGAGGCAGGCGATGCCGAGATGCGCGGTGTTGCCGCACCCTCAATGCCCATGCGCTGCTCGACCTCGCGCAGCATGCTGCGCATGTCGTAGCGCGCAAAGATGTCGCGCAGTTCGGGATCGTCTTCGGGATGCAACGACAGGCTGTCTTCGATCGAGCTCACGCTCGCCGACAGATCGCAGTCGGTCTTGATCGTGACCAGTGCACGGGCGGTGGGCAGCCACTCAAGCGCTGCGCGCAGGTTCTCGCCGACCACGCCTCCGATCTGCGCGGCATTCGCGATCACGCCATCGAGCGAACCGAACTGCTGCAACCACTTCACTGCGGTCTTGGGCCCGACCTTGGTCACGCCCGGTACGTTGTCGACAGTGTCGCCCACCAGCGAGAGCCAGTCGATGATGCGCTCGGGCGCCACACCAAAGCGCGCCAGCACGCCTTCATGGTCGAGCCGCTCGGGCGGCGCATTGTCGCGGGTCATGGTGTTGATCAGCTCGACATGCGGGTTGACCAGTTGAGCGAGGTCCTTGTCGCCGGTCGAGACCACGGTGCGCAAGCCCTGCCGCCAGGCCCGTTCGGTGAGGGTGCCGATCACGTCGTCGGCCTCGATACCCTCGACCATCAGCAGGGGCCAGCCCATGGCGCGCACCATGCGATGAATCGGCTCGATCTGCGCCCGCAGGTCGTCCGGCATCGAGGCACGATTGGCCTTGTAGTCGGGATAGAGGTCGTCGCGAAAGGTCTTGCCCGGCGCGTCGAAAACCACCGCGCCATACCGCGCGTCGCCCGCCGGATTGCCCTCAACCCTCAGCCGCCGTAGCATCGCGGCCATACCATACAAAGCGCCGGTGGGCTCGCCCGCCTTGCTTCTCAAATCGGGCAGCGCATGAAACGCGCGATACAGGTAGCTCGACCCGTCAACCAGCAACAGCATGGGCTCAGACATGACGATCCGAAAGAAAGTGCCGCATCTGCGGTCGATTGCGCAGCCGGAACGATCGAATGCGGTCAAGGCCCGCGGTTCCTGGCAAGTGCTTGGAATTATCTCAGAGTTCGTCGAGGCAACAGAAAAGCTCGCCGACATCCGACCCGCGGTCTCGATCTTCGGCAGCGCCCGCATCAAAGCCGGCATGCCCTGGTACGAACGCACGCTCGAAGTCTCGCGCATGCTCTCGGATGCAGGCTTTGCGGTGATTTCGGGCGGCGGCCCCGGCATCATGGAAGCCGCCAACAAGGGCGCCTTCGAGGGCCGCTCGGTCTCGGTCGGCCTGAACATCCAGCTGCCGCATGAATCGAGCGGCAATCCCTACCAGGACATCTCGCTGAACTTCCGGCATTTCTTCGCGCGCAAGGTGGCGTTTGCCAAGTACGCCAGCGCCTTCATCGCCACCCCTGGCGGCTTCGGGACACTTGATGAACTCATGGAAGTGCTGACACTCATCCAGACCAAGATGGGCCGGCCGATCCCGGTGATTCTGATGGGCACGAGCTTCTGGCAGGGGCTGATCGACTGGATGCGCGGCACGCTGGTGAGCGAAGGCATGATCTCGGCGGCCGACGTCGACCTGATCCGGGTGATCGATGATCCGAAGGAAGTGGTCGATGCGATTTTCGACTTCTATCAGGCTCGCGGCTTCTATGCCACGAAGCAGGAACGCGAAGCCAGCCTCTACCTCTGAAGCAGCTTTGCCCCGAGCACGGTAAACTCGACCACTATGGCTGTTTTTACCCCTGTTTCCCGGCATCAGCTCGAATCCTGGCTCGCTCACTACCCGGTCGGCGCACTGGCTGGCTTCGAGGGCATCGCATCGGGCATCGAGAACAGCAACTTCTTCGTCGATACCGATGCAGGACGCTGGGTGCTCACGCTCTTCGAGCGCCTGTCGGCCGACAAGCTGCCCTTCTATCTCCAGCTGATGCGCCATCTCGCCGCGCATGGCATTGCCTGCCCCGATCCGGTCACCGATCGCCATGGCGCCCTGCACTCCATGCTGGCAGGACGTCCGGCCGCGCTGGTCACCCGGCTGCGAGGCTCGGGCGTCACGCAGCCGGACCTTGCCCATTGCGTGGCGGTGGGTCGCTTGCTTGGCAAGATGCACCTCGCCGCGCTTGACTACCCCGGCACGGAGCCGAATGCCCGCGGGCTGCCCTGGTGGGAAAAAGCCGCACCCGAAGTGATGCCCTTTCTGACGCCGGCACAGGCCGAACTGCTCGAGCGCGAGCTCGCGCTCCAGAGGGCTTTTGCGCAGACCGACGCCTGTCGCGATCTGCCGCGCAGCGCCGTTCATGCCGATCTGTTTCGCGACAATGTGCTCTTCGAGGGCGAGACGCTCGGCGGCGTGATCGACTTCTATTTCGCAGGCGTCGACACCTGGATTTTCGATCTTGCGGTGACCTGCAACGACTGGTGCATCGATGACGCAAGCGGCGCCTTCGATGCCGCACGGCTGAGCGCGCTGCTGCAGGCCTACGAGACCGAGCGTCCCCTGCTTGAGATCGAACGCGCAGCCTGGTCGCTGATGCTGCGTGCGGCTGCACTGCGATTCTGGCTCTCGCGTCTGCACGATCTGCACCTGCCTCGCGCGGCCGAAAAACTGACGCCCAAGGACCCGACCCACTTCGAACGCATCCTGCGCGATCGCGCCGCCAGCGCCGACAGTGGTCGTGGCGCCCACACCCTGCACGGAGCCGACGCATGCAGGTAAGGCGCGCACCAGCGTCCGAGGGCTGGCGCTGGGTAACCGAAGGGCTGAAGCTGCTGATCGGCCAGCCGATCGCTGTCATCGGACTCACGACCCTGTTCGTGCTGTCGCTGGTGGTGCCCACCATCATCCCGCTGATCGGCGGCTTCGCCCCGCTGGTACTCACGCCGATCCTGTCGGTCGGCTTCATGCAGGCAGTGCGTGATTCGCAGGCCGGCCAGCGGATTACGCCTCTGATGCTCTTTTCGGGTTTCAAGGCAGACAACGGGCGCCATATCAAGCCGCTGCTGATTTTGGGTGCGATCAACTGCATCCTCACGGTCGGCGTGCTGGCCGCCTCGATGCTGGCCGACGGCGGCACACTTTTCAGGATATTCACCGGTTCCATCGGCACCGAGGACCAGGTCGATCTGGGCACCAGCGTGGCCTATTCGGGGGCGGTCTTCGGCCTGCTCTACGCGCCAGTCCAAATGGCGATGTGGTTTGCGCCGATCTTCGTGGCCTGGCATGGACTGTCACCAGTGAAGTCGCTCTTTTTCAGCCTGGTCGCAGTGTGGCGAAACCGCTGGCCGTTCATGGTCTACATGCTGGGATGGTTTTCGATCGCGGTTGCCTGGTCAGTGCTGCTCCAGGTGCTCAAGTTTGCGATCAACGATTCGCTGCTGACGCTGCTGCTGACACCGATTTCGCTGGCGATGCTGGGCGCGCTCTATTGCTCGTTCTGGCCGGTCTATCGTGACCTGATCGTCGAGGCCGGCCTCAGTTCACCGCCTCAAGACGCGCCACCGACAACGCCAGCCATTTGACGCCCTGACGCCCGAAGTTGACCTGCACGCGGGCATCCGAACCGCTGCCTTCGATACCCAGGATCACCCCTTCACCGAACTTTGCGTGCGCCACCGTCTGGCCGATGCGCCAGGCAAGACCGCGATCAAATCTGGCTGCGACCCGGGCATCGTTCGCCGCCCACGGTGGGGGCGGCGGCGCTTCAAGGGCATGACGCGACCCGCCCTGTCCGGCCGATCCGCTCGCTCGCTCACCATAGGCACCATAGCCACCCTGTCCGCCATGCCCACCCCAGGAGGGGCGCAGTGCGCCGGCCTTGGGCGTGAGCCACTTGAGATTGTCCTCGGGCAGTTCTTCAAGAAAACGCGAACGCACGTTGTAGCGGGTCTGGCCGTGCAGCATGCGGGTCTGCGAAAACGACAGGTAAAGGCGCTTGCGAGCCCTGGTGATTGCGACATACATCAGGCGACGTTCCTCCTCAAGGCCAGCGACTTCCTGGGCCGAGTTTTCATGAGGAAAGAGACCCTCTTCCAGACCAGTGATGAAGACCGCATCAAACTCGAGGCCCTTGGCGGCATGCACCGTCATCAACTGCATTGCATCGGTGCCTTCGCCGGCCTGGTTGTCACCGGACTCGAGGGAGGCATGGGCCAGAAATGACGCCAGAGGGGTGGTCTGGATGAAGGCATTGCCATCAACCACACCGTCGTCTACCCCATCGCCCACCGATGCTGTCTGCGATCCGGCGTTGGCCGAGGACAGATCGAACAGCGACTCGGGCGCCGCCACCATCGGGGGCCGCGCTGAAGGCGTCTCGGTTGTTGCAGGCGCTTCGGGCACGGCATTTGAGGCAACGCCCAGATTGGCCGGCACATCCTGACCCACGCCCTGCTCCGACAAGAAGCCCGCCGCGGCATTGACCAGTTCACGCAGATTCTCGATACGGTCCTGGCCTTCCTTGTCGGTCTGGTAATGCATGATCAGCCCGCTTCGTTCGACCACATGCTCGACCGCCTCGGGCAGGGTCATGCTCCGAGTCTCAGTGCGAAGGCGCTCGATCAGCCCCACGAAGCCCAGCATCTTGCCCGAGGCAGCCCCGGTCTTGAGCACCGCGGTCGCGGCATACAGGCTGCTGTCGGCCGCGCGTGCGGCGTCCTGCAACTGTTCGACCGACCGCGCACCGATGCCGCGGGCCGGAAAATTCACCACCCTCAGGAAGGCGGTGTCATCGGCCGGGTTTTCCATCAGCCGCAGATAGGCCAGGGCATGCTTGACTTCGGCCCGCTCGAAAAACCGCAGCCCGCCATACACCCGGTAAGGGATGCCGGCCGAAAAGAGTGCATGTTCGAGCACGCGCGACTGCGCATTCGAGCGATAGAGAATGGCCATGTCGTTGCGCATCCAGCCCTCGGCAATCAGGCTGCGGGCTTCTTCGATCAGCCACTGCGCCTCCTGGCCATCGCTCACCGCCTCGAAAACCCGCACCGGTTCGCCGGCACCGGCGTCGGTCCAGAGCTCCTTGCCCAGACGGCTGCCGTTGCGACGGATCAGCTGATTGGCGCACTCGAGAATATGGGCATGCGAGCGGTAGTTCTGTTCGAGCTTGATGAGATTGGACACCCGAAATTCGCGCTCGAAGGCTGCCATATTGCCGACGTTCGCGCCTCGAAATGCATAGATGGACTGATCGTCGTCGCCCACCGCGAGCACCGACGAGGCCGGCCCTGCGAGCTGCTTGATCCACTTGTATTGCAGGACGTTGGTGTCCTGGAACTCGTCGATCAGGATGTGCGCAAAACGGGCGCGGTAGTGATCGCGCAGCAGGGTGTGACGCTCGAGCAGCTCATAGGAGCGCAGCAGCAGTTCGGCAAAATCGACCACGCCCTCACGCTGGCACTGGACGTCGTACGCGGCATAGAGCTCGGCAAAACGCCGGCTGTAGTCGTCGGTGACATCGACATCTTTCGCCCGCAGACCGGCTTCTTTTGAGCCATTGATGAAGTGCTGCAGATTGCGCGGCGGATACTTTTCGTCATCGACATTGCTCGCCTTGAGCAGGCGCTTGATGGCAGCAAGCTGGTCGGCCGAATCGAGGATCTGAAAGGACTGGGGCAGCGCGGCATCGCGATGGTGGGCTCGCAGCAGACGATTGCACAGGCCATGGAAGGTGCCGATCCACATCCCGCGCGGATTGATCGGCAGCATCGCCGACAGCCGTGCGGTCATTTCACGGGCGGCCTTGTTGGTGAAGGTCACCGCCAGCACACCGGCCGGACTCAGCTGTCCGGTCTGGATCAGCCAGGCGATCCGGGTGGTGAGCACGCGGGTCTTGCCGCTGCCGGCACCGGCAAGGATCAGGGCGTGTTGCGGTGGCAGCGTTACCGCCGCAAGTTGTCGGTCGTTCAGATTCGCGAGAAGATCGGGCATCCCCGATTCTACGTCGCCGGCGTGGTGAAGGTCGGTACCGGCAAGAGCCTCAAGACCCCGAGGCACCGGTAAGCGACCCGAAGCCCTGCATCAAGCCATGAACTCTGCCTTGCACCCCCTCTTCGATCTGTCCGGGCGCGTCGCGCTCATCACCGGCTCGTCACGCGGCATCGGGCTTGCAATGGCGCGGGCACTGGCCGGCGCAGGCGCGCGGGTCGTGCTCAACGGCCGAGACCCTCAGGCGCTGGCTCAGACCGCCCAGATGCTGGCCACTGAGGGCATCACCGCGGGCGTGTGCGCCTTCGATGTCACCGACGAAGCGACACTGACCGATGCGATTGCGCTCGTCGAACGCGACATCGGCCCGATCGAGATCCTGATCAACAACAGTGGTATCAACCTGCGCCGCCCGCTCGAAGCGGTCGAGACCGACGACTGGGAGCGGATCATCGGCACCAACCTCACCGGTGCCTTCAAGGTCGGCCGCACGGTGGCGAGGTTCATGATCCCGCGCCGACGCGGCAAGATCATCAATGTCTGCTCGATCAACAGCCAGATCGCCCGCCAGGGCATCACGCCTTATGTCACCTCAAAGGGCGGGCTGATGAATCTGACGCGCGGCATGGCGATCGACTGGGCCAGGCACAACATCCAGGTCAACGGCTTGGCACCCGGCTACTTTCGCACCGACTTCACCGCCCCGCTTGCGGCCGATGCCAGCTTCAATGCCTGGATCGAAACCCGGGTGCCGATGGGGCGCTGGGGCCGCGTCGATGAACTCGGCGGGGCGGCAATCTTTCTGGCCTCGGTCGCTTCAGACTTCATGACCGGACAGATGCTCTACATCGACGGCGGTCTGACCGCGTCGGTCTGACCGGGATTTGCTGAGCAGGTCGCGCCCGGAAGGATCGGCAATATCGCGTCGTTCCGAGGGCACTCAGCGCCGCCGGCCGATCGCGGTCACGACAGCACTGACCCCGAGGCCGACGATCAGGCCGTAATGAATCCTCGGCGCAAAAAAGAGGGTCGCAAGCAGCGTCACCCAGGCCGTGGCGCCGGCTGAGCGATCGAATCGCGCAACCTTCAGCAATTCAAGCGGCGTGAGCAGGTTGAGGACCGCCGAGACGATCAGCGCAGCCAGTACCGCATTAGGCAGATGGTGCAAGGCACCGGTGGCAAAGACCAGTGCGATGCCAACCAGCGCCGCGCACACGATCGACGACCAGGCGGTCATCGCTCCGGCACTCAGATTGAGCGCAGACCGCGAAAACGAACCCGACACCGGAAAGGCTGCAAAGAGCGACGCCGCCACCTTGGCCAGACCCTGCCCGACCAGCTCCTGGTTGACATTCCAGGCCGTGCCGGTGCGTGCCGCAATCGTCCTGGCACTGGAGGTGACTTCGATGAAACTCACCAGCGCGATCAGCACCATGCCCGACATCAGATTGGTCGCCGATGCCAGGTCGATGCTCGGCCACGCCAGCGTCGGCAGACCCGGCGGCAGATCGCCGACCACGCTGCCATAGCGCTGATAGTCGATCGCCTGACTCAGCAGGGTCGCCACCACGCTCACGATCAGCGCAGCCGGCCAGCTCGGGCAATAGCGCCGGGCCAGCATCAGCACCGCAAGCGAGACCAGACCGAAAGCGGCGGTCGCCGGCACGAGGTGCGCGCCACTTTGCAGGAATGCCGCGATGGCGGGGATCGGGCCCGACCCTTGTGGCGCAGGCACACCAAGCAGCGCCGGCAATTGAGAAAAAACAATCACAAGTGCGGCGGCATTCACGAAGCCGAGCATCAGGGCGGCAGGGATGCGCTCGATGAAGCGCCCCAGACCAATCACACCGGCGATCAGCTGCAACAGCCCGGAACCCAGCGCGAGCAGGACCGCCAGCGTGAGATAGGGCGCGGTGCCGGGGGCGGCCAGCGCGGCGAGCGAAGCGGCGGTCAGCAGCGAAGTGAGTGCAACCGGTCCGGTCGACAATTGCGCCGACGATCCGAAGAGCGCGGCGATGATGGTCGGCACGAAGGCGGCATAAAGCCCGAGATGGGGCGGCAGGCCGGCAAGCTGCGCGTAGGCGAGCGACTGCGGAATTGCCACCACCGCTACCGAGGCACCCGCGATCAGATCAGCCCGGATCTGCGGCCCCTGCAAGCGGGGCCAGGACAGGAAGGGCCAGGCGCTCGGCAGCATCGATCTGCCGCTCAGACGCGCTGCTGACCGTGATACAGACGAACCACATGCTCGGCCTGCGCAAAGAACAGCCAGCGCTCGAGCAATACCCCACCGAGAAAACACAGTGCGGCCGCCGCAATCGGAACAGCGCCACCCCGACCCGCAGCGCCCAGCAACAGCAACACCAGCGGCACAGGCAGCGTCAGCACGAACATGGCCAGGCGAAGCATGCGAGCCCGCGAGCGCGCCAGCACGAAACCGAACTCATCGGTCAGGAAAGTGCCCCGCGAATGGCCGGCGTCGAGCAGGCGGACCTTGCCCTGCATGCGCCCGGCGGGCGCGGTTTCGGGCACCGCCAGCGCCTGATTGAGCGTGGCATGGACCCGCTGTGAAAATTTGGCGAAGTAGAGCAGCTTGACCAGCGCGGCCGCTGCGGCCAGCCACAGGACCAGGCCAGCCTGCGCAAGCGACGCCCCCTCGAATGCGCTCAATGCGATCCAGATCAGGCCACCACCCGCCAGTGCATAGAGCAGATAGGTCACCGGCGTGTGCCAGGTGCGCCAACGGGGTACGGTCTTCAGGCAGGCATAGATCATCGCGGTGCAGACCACGGTCGAGAGTGTCAGCACGATCAGCAGCAGGCCGGTGACACGCGCGGCATCGGCCTGCTGCACGCTGAGCCAGGCATGCAAGGCCGCCATCGGATAGAGCGCCACCGCGAGCACACCCTCGCGCGACAGCCATGACGACCGAAAGCGCGCAAACGCGCGCCAGGCATTGCGGCGGTTGGCCAGATGCAGGGTCGAGGAGATCAGCCCGGCAGTGACCAGCACGGCGGCCACAAGGAACGCAAGCCAGAACAGCCTTTGCGAGGCATCGACCCCTCCGGCCAGCTGCATGACCAGCAGCCACACCGCCAGCCCCAGGCCGGCGCCCGAACTCACCGTAAAAAAGATGACCGACAGTGCAGGCTTCATCGGCTCACAACTGAATCAGCCGATTGACCATCGCGGCAAGCCTGGCCTGCAGGGAACCGCGCGGAGCGAGGTCTGCGGGGGCGGGCACCTGCGCGGGTTCGCGGGGCGGCAGATAGCGGTTGACCGGCCGATAGCCGAGCTTTTCAAACAGCGGCTGGCCGTCGCGCTCGCGGCTCAGCGTCGAGACCTTCGAGGCCGGATCGTCGAAATCGCCGAAATGACGCGCGTGAGTGGGGCAGGCCAGCACGCAGGCCGGCTGTCGTTCGGCGCTCGGCAGGGCCTGGTCGTAGATGCGATCGACGCACAGCGTGCATTTGCGCATCACGCCTTCGTTGCGATCGAGCTCGCGCGCACCATAGGGGCAAGCCCAGGCGCAGTAGTTGCAGCCCATGCATTTCTCGGGGTCGATCAGGACGATGCCGTCTTCGGCCCGCTTGTAAGAAGCGCCGGTGGGGCAGACCGTGACGCAGTCGGCGTCCTCGCAGTGCATGCACGACATCGGCACATTCAGGGTCTTGTTCGCCGGATAGTCGCCAACCTCATAGTGACGCACCCGGTTGAACCACACGCCGGAGGGGTCAGCGCCCTGCGGATCGTAGTCGGGCGCGCCGCCCGCCATCAGGCTCTCGCCGTTCCACTCCTTGCAGGCGGTGGCGCAGGCATGACAGCCGACGCACACATCGAGGTCAATGACCAGTCCGAGCTTCATGCATCCTCCGCAAGCGGTGCGCGCTGATCGTCGTCCTTGAGCACCCGCACTTTCAGGTCATACCAGGCCGCCTGCCCGGTCACCGGATCGCTGTTGGTCAGACTCGCCTCGCCCGGGCGCGACGGCAGGGTCTCGCTGATCAGATGATTGAGCAGGAAGCCGGCATTCGATTCGGCCGCCTTCTTCGACAAGCCCCAGGTACCGGCCATCTTGCCGATCGCATTCCAGGTCCAGACGGTGTTTCGCTCGCAGCCCTGCATGGTCTTGAGCTGACAGCGGATGCTGCGCCGGGGCGAATCGCTCTTCATGCGGGCATTGGCCGGCGTACCGGGTTGCGGCGCCACCGGCGCATACATCGATTCGACCCGCACCCAGTCGCCGTCGGCCAGCCCCTTTTCGGTCGCCATCTGCTCGTTCATGTAGAGCAGGTTCTGCGACATGATCTGGCGCAGCCAGGCGTTCTGGCTGTCCCAGGAGTGATACATCACCATCGGGCGCTGCGTGATCGCATGAAACGGAAAGTCGTCAGGCTGATCCGGGCCGCTTGCAAGCGTCTCGAGCGGCGCATACCAGAAGGGCAGCGGATCGAAGTAGCGAGCCAGGCGCTCGCGATCTTCGGGTCGGGTCGGGCGAGGCCCGTCGTAGAGGCCCTGGCCTGCCAGCCGGAATTTCTGCATCGGCTCGCTGTAAAGCTGCATCACGATCGGCTCGGGTCGGCCGATGAAGCCTGCTCGCGCAGCCTCCTCGAGATAATCGCGATTGGCAAAGCGCATGTACTTCATCGAATCGGGCCAATGGTGCGCAAAGAAGGCCTTGCCTTCGATATAGGCCTCCCACTGTTTCGGATTGGGCTCGCCCACCAGCGGCTTGTCACCCTTCTCACCGCGCCAGCCGGCCAGAAAGCCGATGCCGGGCGCACGCTCGTAGCGCAGGATGAAGTCGCGGTAATCGTTGAAACGCGGCACCCCGGGCGCATCGGTGAAGGCCGGAAAGTTCAGACGCCCGGCGAGTTCGACCAGCACATCCTGCCAGGGCCTGACATCACGGTCGGGCTTGATAAGGGGATGACGGATGGCGTCGGCCGCGGCATCGGGTTCGGAGATCGGACGATCGAGCATCGAGATCGCATCGAAGCGCTCGAGGTAGGTGGTGTCGGGCAGCACCAGATCGGCGTAGCGAACCATCTCGGAGTCGAAGGCATCCGACACGACGACGAAAGGAATCTTGTAATCGCCGGCCTCGTTGTGCGCAGCGAGCATCGCCTGCGTGCCGGTGGTGTTCATTGAAGAGTTCCAGGCCATGTTGGCCATGAACAGCATCAGCGTGTCGATCGGATAGGGATCGGACTCGAAGGCATTGCGGATGACCATGTGCATCAGGCCATGGGCGGCCAGCGGGCTCTCCCAGGAATAGGCCTTGTCGATGCGCAAGGGCTCGCCCGCGGCATCGATCGCCAGGTCTTCGGGGCGGGTCGGAAAACCGAGCGGCATGCGTGCCAGCGCGGTGTCGGGCGCATTGATGCGGGCAATGTCGTTTTCGGGCAGCTGCACCGGCGGAATCGGCTTGGGAAAGGGCGCGCGTGAGCGGAAGTTGCCGGGGCCATCCAGCGCTCCGAGCAGCATCTGGATGAGGTGCAGTGCGCGACAGGTCTGAAAGCCGTTGCTGTGCGCCGACACGCCGCGCATTGCATACATCGCCACCGGCCGCCCGATCACCTTGTCGTGCTTCACGCCCCAGGCGTCGGTCCAGGCAATCGGGAGCTCGATGGTCTGCTCGAAGGCGACCTGCGCCATGTCGAGGGCGATTTTTTCGATCTGCTCGGCGGGCACGCCGCAACGATCGGCCACCGCCTCGGGCGAATACTCATCCGACAGGGCGCGCTCGGCCATCAGCGACATTGATGTGCGTACGCGCTCGCCGCCGGGTGCGACAAACTCGCCAAAGAGCGCCGGGATGGCGCCCGGCGCCATCGGCACCGGCATCTTCAGGCGCTGATCCCACAGCAGCGGCTGGCCCTGCTCGTTGCGCAAAAACAGGCCGTCTTGTGAGGTGCCCGGCGCCTGGATGACCAGCCAGGGCGCGTTGGTATAGCGCACCAGAAAGTCCCAGTCGAAGCGTTCGCGACTGAGCAGCACATGGGCGATGGCCAGCGCCAGCAGCCCGTCGGTGCCGGGTCGGATCGGCACCCACTCGTCGGCGATCGCCGAGTAACCGGTGCGCACCGGATTGATCGACACGAATCGCGCGCCATTGCGCTTGAGTTTTTCGAGGCCGATCTTGATCGGATTGCTGGCATGGTCTTCGGCCACGCCCCACATCAGAAAGTAGCGGGCACGATTCCAATCGGGCGTACCAAATTCCCAGAAGGAATAGCCGATCGAATAGAGGCCGGCGGCCGCGATGTTGACCGAGCAAAAGCCGCCATGCGCCGCCCAGTTGGGGGTACCGAACTGCTGGGCCCACAGGCCGGTGAGCGCCTGCATCTGATCGCGTCCGGTAAAGAACGCCAGCTTGCGCGGCTCGGTGGCGCGGATGCGGGCCAGCCGATCGGTAAGCAGATCGAGGGCGTCGTCCCAGCTGATCGGATCGAAGATGCCGGCGCCCCGCTCGGTGCCCGGGCGACGGATCATCGGATGACTGAGCTTGGCCGGCGAGTTCTGCTTCATGATGCCGGCGCTGCCCTTGGCACAGAGCACGCCATCGTTTACCGGATGACCAGGTGTGCCCTGGATGAATCGCACCGTGCTGCGCGCAGGCGAATCAGGCGTGGCCGGATGGTCCTGCAGCGTGACCTGGATGCCGCAGCGGCAGGCGCACATGTAACAGGTGCTGTAGGCAATGCGCTGCGTCGAGCGGTCTTCGAACTGCAGCGGGGCGTCGGCGGCCGGGGTGAGCGGCGTCATCATCGCGTCAGACCCGCTGAGGACACATCGCAGACATCAGACCCGGCGGACACCGCGCCGGAAGACTCGGACACCAGCCGGGCGAATCGCGTCAGATCGACATTGCCGCCGCTCACGATCACACCGACCCGCCGGCCGGCGACCGGCACCGCCGCGGTGAAGGCTGCCGCGGCAGCCAGGGCGCCGGTGGGCTCAACCACCATCTTCATGCGCTCGGCGATGAATCGCATTGCGCTGATCAGCGCATCGTCGCTCACGGTCACGATGCCGGCAGCACGATGGCGAATCACCTCGAAGTTCAGATCGCCCAGGCGCTGGGTCTGGGCACCATCGGCAATCGTCTGCGGCACCTCGATCTTGATGACTCGACCGGCTGCCAGCGACTGCTGACCGTCGTTGCCGGCCGCAGGCTCGACACCCCAGACCGCGCAGCGCGGCGAGATTGCAGCGGCCGCGAGCGCCGAGCCGGCAGTCAGACCGCCACCACCCAGACACACCAGCAGCAGATCGAGTTCGCCGACCTCCTCGAAAAGTTCGAGGGCCGCCGTGCCGGCGCCTGCGATCACGTCGGCATGGTCGTAGGGCGGGATGAGGGTAAGGCCGCGCTCGTGGGCGAGCTGGCGTCCGATCGCTTCGCGGTCATCTCGAAACCGGTCATAGAGCACCACCTCACCGCCATAGCCGCGCGTGGCTGCGAGCTTGGCCGCAGGGGCATCAGCGGGCATGACGATGCAGGCAGGCGCACCCAGCAGCGACGCCGACAAGGCAATCGCCTGGGCATGATTGCCCGATGAATAGGTCACCACGCCGGCGGCACGGCTGGCCGCGGGCAAGGCCGCAATCGCGTTGTAGGCGCCGCGAAACTTGAAGGCACCGCCGCGCTGCAGGTTTTCGCATTTGAAAAACAGCTGTGCGCCGCTGGCGGCGTCAGCCGTTCGCGAGGTGAGGACCGGGGTGCGGTGGGCGACGCCTGCAAGGCGTGCCGCGGCGGCCTTCAGGTCTTTGGAATCGGGCAGTTGCATCCTGCTGATGCTACACGCCCGAGCTGGCGTTTCGCCCTGACGACCTGCCCGGTCATATCGTTTTATCCCTTCAGGTTGCCATGCCCGAGGTCGATGGGAATAGAGTGGGCGGCCAGGTCCATTCGATACCAAGCAGCCATGATGCTTTCGACGATCGTGCTGGGCGGCTATCTCGGCGCCGGCAAGACCACACTGCTCAATCATTTGCTGCGCCATACGCAGGGCCGGCGCATCGCGGTCATGGTCAATGACTTCGGCGATATCGGCATCGATGCCGATCTGATCGAATCGACCGATGGCGAGGTGATGAGCCTCGCGGGCGGATGCATCTGCTGCAGCGTCGGGAGCGACCTGGTCGCGGCCCTGATGGCCCTGGCGCAACGCGTCCCGCCGCCCGACCTGGTGCTGATTGAAACCAGCGGTGTGGCACTGCCGGGGTCGGTGGCGCGCGGTGCACGCCTGGCACCCGGCATCGAGATCGACGCCGTGGTGGTGCTGGTCGATGCCGAGACCATTCGTTTTCGCGCAGTCGATCGCCATGTCGGCGACACCGTCTTGCAGCAACTGGCCGAGGCCGACCTGCTGGTGCTCAACAAGATCGACCTGGTCGACCCCCCCACGCTCGCTGCGACACGACACTGGCTTGCAGGCATCGCGCCACACGCACGGATCATCGAGTCGGTCGAAGCCCGGGTGCCCACCGAGCTGATCCTGGGCTTGGCCGATGAGACCGGGGCATCATCATGGCTGTCGTCGCCTTCTTCGCTGTCGTCGCTGTTGTCGCTCACCTCAACAGACATCCCCTCGCACGACGACTCGCCGTCGGCATTCGATCCGGGCAGTGGCGAGCGTCGCAGCCTGCGGCCTGATCGGTCCATGATGGCCGGCGATCGGTTCGAGACATTCAGCTTTCAGATCACCGGGCGGCTTGATGCGCAGGCCCTGGCCGCAGCGCTGTGCGATCCGTCGCAAGGCGTGCTGCGCGCCAAGGGCCTGGTGCAGGGGCTCAACGGCGAAGCCCTGGTGATCCAGACCGTGGGTGCGCGTTCGCGGGTGAGCGCGGCTGCCGCCGGGCTGATCGGCGCGGGCCAGCCTGCCCGCCTGGTCGTGATCGGGCTGCGCGACACGCTCGACGCCAGGCGGATCGCCGCACGCCTTGCCTGTGCCCTTGCGCCGAGTTGAGCGACAACGGCAAGGCAGGCCACCGGCTGGCGACCACCATCGGCTAGGATCACGACCAAGCCGCGCCGACGCCGCACCAAAGCCGCCCACCCGAACCGCACGGCCCATTCCAACCCCACCAGGAGATCCCCATGAATCGTGTCGACAACAAAGTCGCGATCGTCACCGGCGCAGCCGGCGGCATCGGCTCAGCCACCTGCCGCCTGCTGGCCGCAGCCGGCGCCACCGTGATCGCGACCGACCTGCGCGAGGCCGACGGCAAGACGCTGGTCGCGGACATCGTGGCCAAGGGCGGCAAAGCACGCTTCATCCAGCACGACGTGACCAACGACGCCCAATGGGCGGCGGTCTTTGCCCAGGCAATCGGCGCTTTCGGGCAGGTCGATGTGCTGGTCAACAATGCCGGCATCTTCCGGCACGGGCGCACCGAGGAGGCCGACGCCTCGGCCATCCAGGAAATGTTCGACGTCAACTTGAAGAGCGTGGTGCTTGGCACCCAGCATGCCTACCGGGCGATGAAGCAGCGACCCAAGGATGCGACGCCGGCCGCGATCGTGAACCTTTCATCGGTTGCGGGGCTGATCGGCTCGCCGAACTCGACGCTCTATTGCCTGAGCAAGGGCGGTGTGCGCCTCTTTACCAAGGCCTGCGCCATGGAAGCCGCACAGCTCGGCTACAACATCCGGGTGAATTCAGTGCATCCCGGCATCGTCGATACCGACATGGCCCAGGGCGTGGCTCAGGCGATGCGCGCACGCGGCGTGCCGGAGGCATCGATCAACCAGGCAATGGCCGGTGCGCATCCGCTCAACCGCATGGCGCAGGCCGACGATATCGCCCGCGGCATCCTGTATCTCGCCTCGGACGACTCGTCGTTCATGACCGGATCGGAGCTGGTCATCGACGGCGGCATGACCGCCCGATAAAGCCTGATGACCGAACGCGCCCGTGCCTGGCAAGGGCGCGTTCGGTCATGCGTCGATCAGGACAACGGGAAACGCACCGCTGCGCTCGCGTCCAGCGCCCCTTCTCCGCGCGCGATCGCAGCATCAAAGAGCGCGATCACAGCGGGCATGACCGCCAGTTCGACACCATGGCGCCTGGCTTCTTCGACCATCAGCCAGGCGTCCTTGCGGGCCATGGCCACCTCGAACGAGGGTTTGCTGTAGTCGCCGTTGACAATGCGCGCGGCGCGGGTCGGCAGCATCGCACCCGGGTTGAAGCTGGCAAAGAGCTGCATCGCCTCGGCAGGCGCAATGCCGACCGAGTGGGCCAACCGGGCCACATCGCCGAGCACGCCCGACATGCCGATCAGCGTCAGGTTGCCGAAGAGCTTGAACGACGCGGCGCGCTCGGGCGCCTCGCCCATCCAGACCACCTTGCCGGTCATGCGCTCAAGCATCGGCGTGATCTCGGCGCACGCCGCCTTGTCACCCGATACCAGCATCAGGCCCGTGCCTTCCTGGCAGTTGACCGGCGCCATGAAGACCGGTGCATGCACGAAGTGACGCCCGCGCGCAGCCCAGCGTGCGGCACGCTCGGCAGTCGGCGTGGTGGCAGTCGTGGTGTGATCGATGATCCAGGTCGAGGGCGCGATGAGGCCGGCCAGCGGCTCGAGCACCGCATCGACCGAGGCGTCATCCGACAGCGACAGATGGATGCGGTCGACGCCATGGACCGCATCGGCAGCATCAACGAAAGCGTTTGCGCCTTCGGCTTTGAGCGTCGCGGTGCGTGCCGCAGTCCGGTTCCAGACATTGACGCTGTGGCCGACAGACATCATCCGGCGAACGAAGCCGGTGCCCATCAGCCCGGTCCCGAGAAAAGCGATTTTCATTGGTTTTTCCTGTTTTTTCTGGCGGTCGATCAGTAAGCCGCAAGCACCTTGCGCAGCGTGCCGACGATCTGGTCGATGTGGTGCTTTTCGGCGATGAAGGGCGGCGCGAGGATCAGCGAGTCGCCGGTGGATTTGAGATTGAGGTTGGCATCGAAGAGCGCCTTTTGCGCCTCGTGACCGCGTGCTCCCGGCGCTTTGCCCGCGGTCGACAGTTCGATGGCCGCCATCATCCCGACGCCGCGGATATCGACCACGCAGGGCAGATCGCGCAGCGAATAGACCGCATCCAGGAAATAAGGCGACATGGCTGCCGCCCGACCGATCAGGTCTTCGCGCTCGAAGATATCCATCATCGCGAGGCCGGCGGCACAGGCAGCCGGATGCGCCGAATAGGTGTAGCCGTGGAAGAACTCGATGCCCTGGGCCGGCCCGGCCTCGGTGATCGTGTCGTAGATGTCCTGGCGCGCTGCGACCGCGCCCATCGGCTGCGCACCGTTAGTCATGGCCTTGGCCATGGTCAACAGGTCGGGGGTCACACCGAAAGCCTGGGCACCAAAGGGCGCGCCCATCCGGCCCCAGCCGGTGATCACTTCATCGAAGACCAGCAGGATGCCGTGCTGGTCGCAGATCACCCGCAGCTTTTCGAGATAGCCCTTGGGCGGCGGCAGGCAACCGAAGCTGCCGGCGGTGGGCTCGACGAAAACCGCCGCGATGTTGTCGCCACCGACCATCGTGCAGATGCGCGCAAGGTCATCGGCCAGATCGGCACCGGTCTCGGGCTGGCCGCAAACGAACTTGTTTTCGGGCAGCGCGGTATGGCGCATGAAATGCACGCCGGGCAGGCCGACACCGAAGGTCCGCCGGTTGTTGACCATGCCCGAGAGCGCCACACCACCCATGTTGACGCCGTGATAGGCACGCTCTCGCGACACGAAGAGCTGACGATGACCCTGTCCGCGGATGCGATGAAAAGCGAGCGCCATCTTCATGGCGGTATCGACCGACTCAGAGCCCGAACCCACGAAAAAGACCCGGTTCATGCCGGCCGGTGTGAAGCGAGTGATGCGCTGGGCGAGCTCAAAGGCCCTGGGCTGAGCACGGGTGAAGGGCATCGAATAATCGAGCGTGGTGAGCTGCTCATAGACCGCCTTGGCAATCTCCGGACGGCAATGACCGGCTGCGACGCAAAACAGACCCGACGAGGCATCGATCACCTGATCGCCATTGGGCTTGTAGAGCCAGATGCCCTCGGCGCGCACGAACATGCGCGGCTCCTGCTTGAATTCCTTGTTCGGCGAAAAAGGCATCCAGAAGTTCTGGCGTGCATCGACTTCAAGCACCGGATCGGCGTGGCCCATGGAAGGACTCCAGTCAGAAAATGAGTTCGTTCACCAGTCAATCGTGGCGGTAATGGCTTCAGCGGCCTGGCGCAAGGCCAAGAGATAATCCAGCCCCTGCTCGGGTCTCATTCGCGTCGTCGGTGCCTGGACGGCCAGGCCCGCGACCACCTTGCCATCGGCATTGCGCACCGGCACCGCGATGCAGCAGATACCGGGCAGGTATTCCTCGTTGTCGATCGAATAACCGCGCTCACGGATGGCATTGAACTCGGTATTGAGCCGCTTGGCATCGGTGAGGGTCTGTGATGTGTGCGCGATCAGCGGCGTTTGCGTGAGGAAGCGGTCACGGCTTCGCTTGGGCATCGCCGCCAGAAAGAGCTTGCCGCTCGCCGAGGCATAGAGCGGCACGCGTGACCCCGCGCCCAACTGAATTCGCAGCGGCCAGGCCGTCTCGACCCGGTCGAGGTAAAGGACGGTGTTGCCATTGGGAATCGTGAGATTGCAAGTCTCGCCGACCTCCTCGACCAGCTCCTCGAGGATCGCCCGGCGGCTCGACCGGCTGGGCGAACCCAGCAGCACCTGTCCGGCAAAGCGGTTCAGGCGCTCGGCAAACCCATAACGCTTGGTGTCGGGCTCCCGGGCAACGATGCCGGCATGCTCAAGGGTGCCAAGGATGCGCAGCACGGTCGGCTTGGGTAATCCGACCGAGTGAGCGATCTCGGCCAACTGAGGCGGGCGTTCGTGTTCGGACAGGACCTCGAGGATCCGGATGGCACGTAATACCGCCGAGCCCGCCGGGATATCGGCGTGGGCTTCTTCCAATATCGTCATTCTGGGTGTCTCCAACGCTGACCGGCTCCGGGCGCAGTGCCCATGCCGATTAATGGATAGTTGACTAGTCAAGGATCCATTTTAACCGAAATCGGAATGGACCGGCTTGGGGAGCCGGTTGACCCGCCCGGCCGACCTCGCCGACTTCGCCAAAGACGGCGTAGCGGATAATGCATGGCTGTGATCCTTCGCCCCCTCACCCCCGCGCGCTGCCAGGCGCGCCTCAAGACACCGCGAGCATGCAAGAACGTTACCTTCCCACCGAGATAGAAGCCTCGGTGCAGCAGCACTGGACGGCCATCGACGCCTACCGTGCCATCGAACACGATCCGCGCTTTCCCAAGGGAAAGTACTACGCCTGTTCGATGCTGCCCTACCCCTCCGGCAAGCTGCATATGGGTCATGTGCGCAACTACACGATCAATGACGTTCTCTATCGCCACCTGCGCATGAGCGGCTACAACGTCCTCATGCCGATGGGCTGGGACGCCTTCGGCCTGCCCGCCGAAAACGCCGCGATGAAAAACCGCGTGGCGCCGGCCGCCTGGACCTGGGACAACATCGCCCATATGAAAAAGCAGATGCAGGCGATGGGGCTGGCGATCGACTGGTCGCGCGAGATGGCCGCCTGCGATCCGGCCTATTACAAATGGAACCAGTGGCTGTTCCTGCGCATGCTCGAGCGCGGCATCGCCTACCGCAAGACCCAGACCGTCAACTGGGATCCGGTTGATCAGACGGTGCTGGCCAACGAGCAGGTGATCGACGGGCGCGGCTGGCGCACCGGCGCGGTGGTCGAAAAACGCGAAATTCCCGGCTATTACCTCAAGATCACCGACTATGCCCACGAGTTGCTCGACCAGGTCGAGAACGATCTCGAGGGCTGGCCCGAGCGGGTGAAGATCATGCAGGCCAACTGGATCGGCCGCTCGATCGGGGTGCGCTTCGCCTTTCCGCACGACTTGCGCGACAGCCAGGGCGAGCCGGTCGGCGACGGCAGGCTGCATGTCTTTACCACTCGCGCCGACACGATCATGGGGGTCACCTTCGTTGCGGTGGCGCCCGAGCATCCCCTGGCAAGTCTTGCCGCCGGCACCAGCGAGGCAGTTGCCGCCTTCGTCGAGACCGCGCGCCAGGGCTCGGTGATGGAAGCCGACCTTGCCACGATGGAAAAAAAGGGCATCGCCACCGGGCTGTTCGTGAACCATCCGATCACCGGTGACCCGCTCGAGGTCTGGGTCGGCAACTATGTGCTGATGAGCTACGGCGACGGGGCGGTCATGGGCGTACCGGCGCACGACGAACGCGACTTTGCCTTTGCCCGCAAGTACGGTCTGCCGATCCGTCAGGTGGTGGCACGCAGCGGTGCGCCGCGCGAGGGCGAAGACGCCTTTACCGACCAGCGCTGGCAAGCCTGGTACGAAGATAAATCGAATGTGCTGTGCGTGAATTCGGGCGCCCTCGACGGGCTGGCCTACGAGGCGGCCATTGATGCGGTTGCCGCCGATCTGGCCGCCCGGGGCCTTGGCGACAAGCGCATCCAGTACCGACTGCGCGACTGGGGCATCTCGCGCCAGCGCTACTGGGGCACACCGATTCCGATCATCCACTGCACCGACTGCGGTCCGGTCCCGGTGCCGGACGACCAGCTGCCGGTGGTGCTGCCCGACGATCTGGTGCCCGACGGCAGCGGCAATCCGCTGGCCAAAGACGAGCGCTTCCTCCAGTGCGTCTGCCCGTCCTGCGGCAAGCCCGCACGCCGCGAAACCGACACCATGGATACCTTCGTCGATTCGTCCTGGTACTACATGCGCTACTGCTCGCCGGGCAATGACTCGGCGATGGTCGACGAACGCACCGATTACTGGATGCCGATGGACCAGTACATCGGCGGCATCGAGCATGCGGTGCTGCACCTGCTCTATGCGCGCTTCTGGACGCGCGTGATGCGCGATGTCAAAGGCACGGTGGCTGCCGACCCGACGCGCGGCCTGGTGACCTTCGACGAGCCCTTCACCCGCCTGCTGTGCCAGGGGATGGTGCTCAACCATCTTTATTCGCGCAAGAACGAGCGTGGCGGCATCGAGTACTTCTGGCCGGAAGACGTCACCGATGCGCATGGCCCCGATGGCCGCATCACGCATGCCGTGCTCAAGTCTGATGGCTCGCGCGTCGAGTACGAGGGCGTGGGCACGATGTCGAAATCGAAGAACAACGGCGTCGACCCGCAGCTGCTCATCGACCGCTATGGCGCCGATACCGCGCGGCTCTTCGTGATGTTCGCCAGTCCGCCCGAGCAGACGCTTGAGTGGTCGGACAGCGGCGTCGAAGGCGCGAGCCGGTTCTTGCGGCGATTCTGGGCCTTCTGCCATGCCTCGCGTGGCGTGGTGTCGGGCGCGGGGTCACTCGCTCAAAGCGGCGAGCCCTCGCCCGCGGCCAAGGCGCTGCGCCGCGACATCCATCTGATCCTCAAGCAGGCGAGCTACGACTACGAGCGCAAGCAATACAACACCGTCGTCTCGGCATCGATGAAGATGCTCAATGCGCTCGAGTCGGCCAGACTCGAGTCCAGCACAGCCGATGCGGCGGCGCTGCGCGAGGTGCTAGGCATTGCCCTGCGGGTGCTCTACCCGGTCGTGCCGCACATCACCACCGAAGCCTGGGGCGCACTGGGCTACGACCGCGAGTTCGGCGATCTGCTGAACGCGCCCTGGCCGCAGGTCGATGAAGCCGCGCTGGTGCAGGACGAGCTCGAACTGGTGCTGCAGATCAACGGCAAGGTGCGCGGCTCGCTGCGGGTGGCGGCCAGTGCGGATCGATCGGCCATCGAGGCCGCCGCCATCGCCAGCGAGGCCTTCGTGCGGCTGTCTGAAGGTCGTGCGCCGAAGAAGGTCGTGGTGGTGCCCGGCCGCCTGGTCAATCTGGTGGTCTGAGGGCGCACCGTGACACTGACCGGCCTGCCGCGTCGCCGTCTGCTCGCCTTGCCGGTCGGTATCGGGCTGCTTGCCGTGCAGGCGGGCTGCGGCTTTGCGCTGCGCGGCGCGGCCGACCTGCCCTACAAGGTCTACTTCGTGTCTGCTGCGCCGAGCTCGGTGCTCGGTGGTGATCTGCGCCGATCGATCCGTGCCAATGGCGCCACGACCACCGAACTGCGCAAGGATGCGCAGGCCCGACTCGATGTTCTTGCCGATCTCACAGAAAGCGAGATCTCGGCCTTCTCGACCAGCGGGCGCCCGCGCGAATACCTGCTGAGGCTGCGGGTACGCTGGCGTCTTCGCGACGAGGCCGAACGCGACCTCATCCCCGAAAGCGAACTGGTCATGCGCCGCACCGTGACCGTGCTCGACACCCAGGGCATCGTCAATGCCGGCCAGGAAGTGCTGCTCAATCGCGACATGCGCAATGATGCGGTCCAGCAGATCCTGCGACGTCTGTCGACCATGAAGCCGCCGGCATGATGCGAGCAGACGGCCTGACCGCAGCCCTGGCCAGGCTCACCGCGAATGCTCAACGGGTCAGCGCATCAGGCGGCCTGCCTGCCATCACCTGGATCGCCAGCGACGAGCCCTTGCTCGCGCTTGAAGCCGCCGACCAGGTCAGGGCCGCCGCGCGCCAGCTCGGCTTTACCGATCGGCGCGTCTTTCATGTCGAGCGCGGCTTCAAGCTCGACGCCCTGCGCCATGAGGCCAACAGCCTGTCGCTCTTTGCCAATCAGCAGCTGCTCGAGTTGCGCCTGACGGGCAAACCGACCAAGGAGGTCGGCGAAGGACTGGCCGAGCTGGCACCGATGCTCCCCGAGGACACCCGGCTGCTGGTGAGCAGCCCGCGCCTGGAGCGGGCGACCACCGAATCGGCCTGGTTCGGGCAGCTCGAGCGCAGCGGCTGGACGGTCGCGATTGCGCAGGTCGACCGGACCCGACTGCCGGCCTGGATCGGTGAGCGACTGTCGCGTGCCGGCCAGCAGGCCGATGCCCCAACCCTGCAACTGATCGCCGAGCGGGTCGAAGGCAATCTGCTTGCGGCTGAGCAGGAAGTCCGCAAGCTCGGGCTGCTCTTCGGACCCGGCCCGCTGCCGCCTGTCGAGGTGCGTGCGGCGGTCTTCGATGTGGCGCGCTGGGATGCCTTCGATCTGGTCGACGCCGCGCTCGCCGGCGACGCCGCGCGTGCGCTGCGCTGCCTGCAGGGCCTGCGGGCCGAGGGCGTGGCGGTACCGATGGTGCTCTGGGCGCTGGCCGATGCGGTGCGCAATCTGGTGCGCCTGTCGATCGCGGTCGAGGCCGACCGGCCGCTTGCCGGTGCGATGCGCGAGCTGCGGATCTGGGGCGATCGCGAGCGGCTCTACCCGCAAGCCCTGCGACGCCTTGCGCGTCCGATCTTGCGCCGTTTGCTGCGGGGCTGCGCCCGCGTCGATAGAATCACCAAGGGCCTGACCATCGGCGACGACTGGCAGGCGCTCGAAGCGGTGGCCATGGGGCTGGCGGGCGCGCCTGCGCTGGCCCTGCAGGCTGACGCGGCGCTGGCCGCTTGATCCGGATCAGATTTGAATCAGATCGACATCAGACCCCGTCCAGACCCCGATGCGATCGAATCCCGCAATGAGAGAGCTCCGACCATGAACACGATTGCCGATCCGACGCTCGATGTCGCCCGCTATGTCGATCAGGTCGGCGCCCGTGCCCGGGCCTGCGCCCGCGAGATGGCCCGCGCCAGCAGCGCCGCCAAAAACGCCGCCCTGCTCGCCGGTGCCGCGGGCATCCGGCGTCATGCCGACGCACTCGTGCAGGCCAATGCCCTCGATCTGGCCGCCGCAAGACAGGCCGGCCACGATGCCGCCTTCGTCGACCGTCTGGCGCTGACCCACGACGTGATCGAATCGATGGCTCAGGGCCTGGAGCAGATCGCAGCCCTTGCCGATCCGGTGGGCGAGATGACCGACCTGCGCCTGCGGCCTTCCGGCATTCAGGTTGGCCGCATGCGGGTGCCGCTGGGCGTGATCGGCATCATCTACGAGTCGCGTCCGAACGTGACCATCGATGCCGCCGGCCTGTGCATCAAATCGGGCAATGCCACCATCCTGCGAGGCGGCTCGGAGGCGATCCACAGCAATAAAGCGCTCGCCGAACTGATTCGCGAGGGCCTGGTCGGGGCCGGCCTGCCGGCCGACGGTGTGCAGCTCATCGCCACCACCGACCGAGCTGCCGTGGGCGCCCTGATCGCCAGTCCGCAATGGGTCGACGTGATCGTGCCGCGCGGCGGCAAGTCGCTGATCGAGCGCATCTCGAACGACGCCAAAGTGCCGGTGATCAAGCACCTCGACGGCATCTGCCATGTCTATATCGACGACCAGGCCGACCTCGACAAGGCGGTGCTCATCGCCGACAACGCCAAGACCCAGCGCTATTCGCCGTGCAACACCATGGAAACCCTGCTGGTCCACCAGGCGGTGGCCGCCGAGGTGCTGCCCAGGCTTTGCCGCATCTATGCCGACAAGGGCGTGGAGCTGCGCGGCGACGAGGCCACACGCGCCATCCTTGCGAAAGCCGGCATCGCCTGTATCCCCGCCACCGAGCAAGACTGGTCGACCGAGTACCTCGCGCCGATCCTGTCGATCAGGGTGCTCGACGGCCTGGATGCCGCCATCGAACACATCACCCGATACGGCTCGCAGCACACCGATGCGATCGTCACCGAAAACCACTCGCGGGCGATTCGATTCGTGCGCGAGGTCGATTCGGCCAGCGTGATGATCAATGCCTCGACCCGCTTTGCCGATGGCTTTGAGTTCGGGCTGGGCGCCGAGATCGGCATCTCGACCGACAAGCTTCATGCCCGCGGGCCGGTCGGCCTGGACGGCCTGACCTCGCAAAAGTGGGTGGTCTTCGGTTCGGGGCAGATCAGGCGCTGAGTTCAGGCACTTAGCTGAGGCACCGTGCCGGTACAATCCTCGGATGCTCTGGGTCAAATCCTTACACATCATCTTCGTGACCAGCTGGTTCGCGGGTCTGTTCTATCTGCCCCGGGTGCTGGTCAACCTTGCCATGGTCGAGCCCGACTCGATCGCAGAGCGCGCGCGACTGCTGCTGATGGCCCGAAAGCTCTATCGCTTCATGATGCCGCTGATGGTGCTGGCACTCGTGTTCGGCCTGTGGCTGTGGCTGGGCTATGGCATTGGCGGCGCGTGGATGCATGCCAAGCTGGCGCTGGTGATCGTGCTGATCGGCTATCACCATGTCTGCGGCGCCATGATCAAGCGCTTCGAACGCGGCGAGAACCGTCGCTCGCACATCTGGTATCGGTGGTTCAACGAAGCGCCGGTGCTGCTGCTGGTGGCGATCGTGCTGCTGGTCGTGATCAAACCCTTCTGAGTCCGATACACCCGATGAAAACTGTTCAGTACTTCATGAGCCCGGTGTCACCCTGGTCCTACCTCGGGCACAAGCGCTTCCTTGCGATGGCCCATGCCAACGGTGCCCGGGTGCTGCTGCGCCCGATCGATCTCGGGCGGGTCTTTCCGCAATCGGGCGGCCTGCCGCTCGCCAAGCGTGCACCGCAACGTCAGGCCTATCGGCTGCATGAGCTGCCGCGCTGGCGCGACCATGTCGGCGTGCCGCTCAATCTGCACCCCAAATTCTTTCCGGCACCCCCCGACGATGCCGCGCGTCTGATCATCGCCGCCGATCTCGCGCTGGGCACCGAGTCCGCCCTGACGCTCGCCGGCGCCTTCATGAGCGCAGTCTGGGCCGAAGACCGCAATATCGCCGATGCACCGACGCGCGCTGCAATCGTGGCCGAACAGGGCATTGATGCCGCTGCGCTCGAAGCTCGCGCAGACGACGCCCGCACCGCCTTCGATACCTACACCGACGAGGCAATCGCCGGGCAGGTGTTCGGTGTGCCCTGGTATGTGGTCGACGGGGAGCCTTTCTGGGGCCAGGATCGGCTCGATTTTGTCGCCCGCGCGCTGGAGCGAACCTGATGCCCCAGGCGGGCCTGACGCTTCAGGGCGATTGAGCGCCCATGGCCCTGATCCGGTTTTTCGCTCCCTGCCCGCGAGGACTCGAAGCCCCGCTTGCCACCGAACTGCGAGCGCTTGGCGCAGGCATCCTCGGCGAGCCGCCCGGGGGCGTGCAGTTTGAAGGCGATACCCGCATCGGCCTGGCAGCCAATCTGCATTCGCGCATCGCCAGCCGCATCCTGCAGCAGGTGGCCAGCGCCCCCTACAGCAGCGAGGACGACCTCTATCGGATCGCCAGTGAAACGCCCTGGGAAACCTGGCATGAACCGATGGCATCACTGCGCATCGACATCAGCTCGAGCGGCTCGACCCTGCACAGCCTGCAGTTCGCCACGCTGCGCATCAAGGACGGCGTGGTCGATCGGCTGCGCGAGCGTTATGGTGAGCGCCCGTCGATCGAACGCCAACGCCCAGACCGGCGAATCTTTGTGTTTCTCGATGCCAGCCAGTGCACGCTCTATCTCGACTGGTCGGGCGAATCGCTTTTCAAGCGAGGCTGGCGCCGCGACGGCGCGGATGCACCGCTGAAAGAAAATCTCGCGGCCGGCCTGCTGGCGCTCTCGGGATGGCAGCCGGGCATGCCGCTGCTCGATCCCTTCTGCGGCTCGGGCACGATCATCATCGAAGCGGCGATGCAGGCTGCAGGCATCGCGCCTGGCGCGCGCCGCCCCTTTGCCTTTGAGCGCATGCGCGGCATCGATCGCAACGAGTGGCAGCGCATGCGTCAGATGTCGCCCCGTCCGGTTCCCGCGGCGGCGACGCTCTTCGGCTCCGATGTCTCGGAAGCCGCGCTGGCTGCGGCACGCGCGAACCTTGCCCGCAGCGGCGTCGACCCAGCCTGGGTGCAATTGCGACAGCGCGATGTCCTGGGACTCGATGCCGCACCGGCCGACAAGGGCATGCTGCTGGCCAATCCGCCTTACGGCGAGCGGCTCGACATCAAGGGGCGACAGTCGTTTGCCCAGGCCGCGCAGTTCTGGCCGGCCTTTGCCACGCTCATGAAGACTCAGTTTGCCGGCTGGACGGTCTGCCTCTTTACCAGCGATCTCGAGCTGCCCGGGCTGCTGCGCCTGAAAGCCTCAAAGCGCACACCGCTCTTTAACGGCCCGCTCGAATGCCGCCTGTTCCGCTTCGAGATGGTGGCCGGATCGGCCCGAACGCCCAAGCCGCAGCAAGTCGAATAGCACGCCCGCCACCGGTGGCGCTGTAGCCCTGCGGCCACTGTGGCGATCCGGTGCGTCGGTCGTCGAACGGCCCTCAGAGCGCGATCACACTATCCCTAGATTCTCGGTGCCCGCATAGACATCGCGCTG
Organism: Burkholderiales bacterium; assembly: GCA_947487165.1. GTDB lineage: Bacteria > Pseudomonadota > Gammaproteobacteria > Burkholderiales > Burkholderiaceae_E > UBA4615. The sequence goes on along the minus strand of CANKWX010000006.1, from coordinate 54,196 downwards.
ACCGCGACGGCTGTTGAGCTTGATGGTCAGACGCAGATCATTGACCGAATCGGCATGACGCAGGGCATCGGCCAGCGTGATGCGGTTGTCTTCATAGAGGTCAAAGAGCGCCTGATCGAAGGTCTGCATCCCCTGCTCTCTTGATCGCTTGATGATCTCGCGAATCGCGGCCACCTCGCCCTTGAAGATCATGTCGCTGATCAGCGGCGAGTTGAGCATGACCTCGACTGCCACCACTCGACCGGTGCCCGACTGGTCGGGCAGAAGGCGCTGAGACACGATGCCACGCAGGTTGAGGGACAGGTCCATCAGGGCCTGTGCGCGCCGTTCTTCCGGGAAAAAGTTGATCACACGGTCGATCGCCTGGTTGGCATTGTTGGCATGCAGCGTGGCCAGGCACAGATGCCCGGTCTCGGCGAACACGATCGCGTTATCCATGGTCTCGCGATCGCGGATCTCGCCGATCATGATGACGTCTGGCGCCTGGCGCAACGAGTTCTTCAGAGCAATCGACCAACTGTCGGTATCGACGCCGACCTCGCGGTGCGTCACGATGCAGTTGGCATGGGGATGCACGAATTCAACCGGATCCTCGATCGTGACGATGTGACCGAAGCTGTTGCGGTTGCGATGGCCGATCATGCCGGCGAGCGTGGTCGATTTGCCGGATCCGGTCGCACCCACCACCAGCACCAGGCCGCGCCCGCTGAGCGAAAGGTCGACGATCGCCGGCGGCAGCCGAAGCTCCTCGATTGTCGGGATGCGGCTTTGAATGGTTCGAATCACGATGCCGACGCGTCCGAGCTGCATGAACACATTGACCCGAAAACGACCGATTCCGGTCGGGTTGATCGCAAAGTTGAGTTCGCGGTTGGCTTCGAAGTCGGCAGCCTGACGATCGCTCATCAGCGCGCGAGCCAACTCCATGGTGTGCGGCGGCGTGAGCGGCACGCCCGAGACCGGTGTGACTTTGCCGTCGATCTTGACCGCAGGCGGAAACTCTGCGGTCAGAAACAGATCGGAGCCGCCGCGCTTGAGCATCAGTCGCAAAAGATCCTGCAGGAAGCGCGAGGCTTGCTCGCGCTCCATGGTGCGGGTCCGGGCGATGCTGTCGCCGCCATCGAACGCCGGGCTGTCGAGATTGCTCATTCGGCGTTACCTCCGGACTCAGCCGGGAAAGTTGTCTTTGTTGGCGGCGGCACCTCGTGCCTCGGCCATCGAGATCAGGTTGCGCTTGACCAGATCGGTCAGGCACTGGTCGAGGGTCTGCATGCCGACCGCGGCGCCGGTCTGGATCGACGCATTCATCTGCGCGACTTTGGCCTCCCGGATCAGATTGCGGATCGCCGGCGTGCCGATCATGATCTCGTGCGCCGCGATGCGCCCGGAGCTGTCCTTGGTCTTGAGCAGCGTCTGCGAGATCACCGCCTTGAGCGACTCCGACAGCATCGAGCGAACCATCTCCTTTTCTGCGGCCGGAAACACGTCGATCACACGATCGATGGTCTTGGCCGCGCTCGAGGTGTGCAGGGTGCCGAAGACGAGGTGGCCGGTTTCGGCCGCGGTCAGCGCGAGTCGGATGGTTTCGAGGTCACGCAACTCGCCCACGAGGATCACGTCAGGGTCTTCGCGCAGGGCCGAACGCAGGGCGTTGTTGAACGACAGGGTGTGCGGCCCGACCTCGCGCTGATTGACCAGCGAGCGCTTGGAGTCGTGAACGAATTCGATCGGATCCTCAACGGTCAGGATATGGCCGTGAAGATTTTCATTCACATGATTGACCATCCCCGCGAGCGTGGTCGACTTGCCCGAGCCGGTCGGACCGGTCACCAGCACCAGGCCGCGCGGCTGCATCGCGAGCTCGGCAAAGATCTTGGGTGCATTGAGTTCTTCGAGGGTCAGGATCTTGGACGGAATCGTCCGCATGACCGCACCGGCGCCGCGCTGCTGCTGGAAGGCATTGACCCGGAAACGCGCCAGACCCTGAATCGCGAAGGAGAAGTCGCATTCGAGGTTTTCTTCGTAGTCCTTGCGCTGCGAGTCGTTCATGATGTCGTACATCATCTTGTGAACGGTCTCGTGCTCCATCGGCGGCAGGTTGATGCGACGCACATCGCCATGCACCCGGATCATCGGCGGCAAGCCGGCCGACAGGTGCAGGTCCGAGGCCTTGTTCTTGACCGCAAACGCGAGCAGTTCCGAAATTTCCATAGCCATGCCTTCCAATGGTCCGCAACTCAAAGAGCATCTTATGAACCCGCAGCCGCCTGTGGCAGCCTCGTCCGAACAGCCGTCGCCAGCCGCGACAGACGGTCATCCCGCGTTGCTCGATCGCCACTCGGCGGTACTGAGCCGCATCGCCGAGGCGGCGCGTGCCTGCGACCGCAAACCCGAGGCAATCGATCTGCTCGCGGTGAGCAAGACCTTCGATGCCGAGGCAGTGCTGACGCTGGCGACCCATGGGCAACGCAGGTTCGCTGAGAGCTATTTGCAGGAAGCGCTGCCGAAGATGGCGACCTGTCATGACCAGTGGGCAGAGCGACCGTCCAGGCGGTCGGCAGGCGATCGCCTCGAGTGGCATTTCATTGGTCCGATCCAGTCAAACAAGACCCGGCCGATTGCCGAGCATTTCGATTGGGTCGAATCGATCGAGCGCGAAAAAATCGCACAACGCCTGTCAGAGCAGCGCCCGGCGCAGCTTGCGCCGCTGCAGGTCTGCATTCAGGTCAATGTGAGCGGCGAGGCGAGCAAGAGCGGTTGCAGCCCGGATGAGGCGATCACGCTGGCCAGGGCAGTTTCGACAATGCCACGGCTGCAACTGCGCGGCGTCATGGCGATCCCGGCGCCAAGCGACGACGTGGCGGTTCAGCGCGAGCAGTTCGCGGCGGTTCGGGAGGTCTTCGGGAAAATTCTCGCCGAGGGGATCGCGATCGACACCCTGTCGATGGGCATGTCGTCGGATCTGGAGGCGGCAATCTGTGAGGGCGCCACTTTGGTGAGGGTCGGCAGTGCGCTTTTTGGCGCCAGAACGCCTGGTTGAGGCCTGCTTGATTGAGGCCCCGCTTGATTGAGGCCTGCACTGAGGCGCCCGCCCTTAGACGCCCGGTCAGACAGCACAGGACCGGCGCGATGCCGGCCCGGGGCCGTCAGTCAAGCATCAAGCCATGCGCTTGACGGCGGCCGCGAGGCGGCTCTTGTGACGGGCAGCTGCGTTCTTGTGGATGATGTTCTTGTCGGCGATCGAGTCAATGACGCTGGTCGATGCCTGGAAACGTGCCGCAGCAGCTGCCTTGTCGCCAGTGGCGACGGCCTTGCGAACGGCCTTGATGGCGGTGCGCAGGCGCGAACGCAGACTGGAGTTGTGGGCGTTCTGCTTGACAGCCTGTCGGGCGCGTTTGCGAGCCGAAGCGATGTTGGCCATGCGAAGATCTCTTTTCTTTGGTGGTGCTTTGGTGGGGTCCGGGAAAAGCCGCAGACTTCGCTGACAGCAGACTAGCCGGACCGAAACCCGAATCAGGGAAAGCCTTGAAGTATAAGTCGATTTGCTTACAGCCCGCAAGACGGCCGAGTCCTGGCCGACGAGGGGCGACTGTTTGAATCTGCTGCGATCGGCTGCTACGGTCAGCGGACTGACCCTGCTGTCACGGATCACCGGCCTCATCCGGGAGAACCTCACCGCCACGGTATTCGGTGCCTCGGCGCTGACCGATGCTTTTTTCGTGGCCTTTCGCCTGCCCAACCTGCTGCGGCGAATGTTCGCGGAAGGCGCGTTTTCGCAGGCCTTCGTGCCGATTCTGGCCGCCGCCCGCGAAGGCAGTGACGAGGATCAGATGCACCGCCTGCTCGATCGGGTCGCAACCGTGCTCTTCTGGGCGCTGGTGGCGGTGTCGGCAGCAGGCGTGATCGCGGCGCCGGTGCTGGTCTGGGCGATGGCCTCGGGCATGCGAGCCGATCCGGCGAGCTTCGATGTCGCGGTCATCATGACCCGCTGGATGTTTCCCTACATCCTGCTGATTTCGATGGTGGCGCTGGCCGCCGGGGTGCTCAACACCTGGCGCCAGTTCGCCGTGCCCGCCTTCGCGCCGGTGCTGCTCAATCTGTCCTTCATCGGCGCAGCCCTTTTCCTGGCGCCGCACATCGATCCGCCGACCTATGCGCTGGCAGTCGGTGTGGTCGTGGGCGGCGTGGCGCAACTCGCCCTGCAGGTGCCGGCGCTGCTTCGCATCGGCATGCTGCCGCGTATCGGCGTCAACCTGCGCGACGCGCTGCGTGACGCCGATGTGCGCCGGATCATGCGGCAGATGGGGCCGGCCGTGCTGTCGGTCTCGGTGGCCCAGATCAGCCTGATCATCAACACCCACATCGCCTCGCGGCTGGGCCCGGGCAGCGTCTCCTGGGTGTCGTTTGCGGACCGGCTGATGGAGTTTCCGACCGCGATGCTCGGCGTCGCACTTGGCACCGTGCTGCTGCCCAGTCTTGCCCGGGCCAATGCCGCCGGCAAGCGGCAGGAATACAGCGAGTTTCTCGACTGGGGACTGCGCCTGGCCGCGCTGCTCGCCCTGCCCTGCATGGTCGGCATGGCACTGATGGCCGAACCGCTCACCGCCCTGCTCTTTCACTACGGCCGCTTCGATGCCCAGGACCTCGACATGACCAGCCGCGCAGTGCTGGCCTATTCGATCGGCCTGTTCGGACTGATTGCAGTCAAGATTCTGGCGCCGGGGTTTTATGGTGTGCAGGATGTGCGCACACCGTTTCGGATTGCGCTGGTCGTGCTGGCGATCACGCAGGGGCTCAACCTGATCTTCGTGCCGATCTTCGCCCATGCCGGGCTTGCGTTGTCGATTTCGGTCGCTGCACTGGCCAATGCCGGCCTCTTGCTGGGCGGACTCATGAGCCGGGGCATCTACTCACCGCGGCCAGGATGGGGGGTCTTTTCGGCGCGGCTTGTGGTGGCGCTGCTGGCGATGGCGGTGCTGCTCTGGTTTGCCGTGCCGCGCTTCGACTGGGTAGCCCTCAAGGCCGAGCCCCTGCTGCGCATTGTGCTGGCGCTCGGCATGGTCGGCGGCGCAGCAGCACTTTATCTCGGCATCCTGCTCGCGCTTGGCCTGCGACCGCGACAATTCATGCGCAAAACCTGACCCTCTCTGATCGAAACGCTCAATTCGAAACGCTCAATGAACGACACCAGCAACTCAAACACGTCATCGCCATGCATCGTATTCGTGGGGGCCGGCAATATGGCCAGCGCCCTGATCGGCGGCCTGATCGCCCGCGGCACCGCACCGGCAGCGCTGCAGGCAATCGACCCGTCTGCATCACAGCGTGAAGCGCTCGGCGCACGCTTCGGCATCACGACCCATGCTGCCAGCGGTGACCATGTCGGCCAGGCCGACGTGATTGTCCTGGCGGTCAAACCTCAGCAGATGCACGAGGCGGTCGACGCCTTGGCGCCCCGGATTGCCACGCAACTCATCATCTCGGTGGCGGCGGGCGTGCGTGCCACCGATCTGTCGCGCTGGCTGGGCGGCTATTCGCGCATCGTGCGGACCATGCCGAACACACCGGCACTCATCGGGCTTGGCGCAACCGGGCTGGCGATGCTCGCCGGCGGCACCAGCGCTGACCGCAGACTCGCAGAGTCGATCATGCAGGCCGTCGGGCAGACGGTCTGGGTCGAAGACGAATCGCAGCTCGATGCGGTCACTGCGCTGAGCGGCAGCGGACCCGCCTATGTGTTTCGCTTCATCGAGTCGATGATTGCGGCCGGCACCGGACTGGGCCTGAGCCCGGAGCAGTCACGCCAGCTCGCGTTGCAAACCGTCTCGGGTGCGGCGCAGCTGGCCTGCGCATCGAGCGAGCCGGTCGCGATTCTGCGTGAACGCGTCACCTCAAAGGGCGGCACGACCGCGGCGGCGCTGTCGGTATTCGAGGCCCGTGGCCTTGATGCGGTGGTTGCCCAGGCGATGGGCGCGGCCCGTGACCGGTCGGCCGAACTGGGTGATGAATTCGGGCGATGAAGGCGGGCGATGAAGGCGGGCAGCCAGGCCGCAGGCCGATCAGCGACTCAACTGGTCGAGTACGATGCCGGCAAACACCGCCGCACCGAACCAGGTGTTGTGGTTGAAGGCCTTGAAGCACCCCTCGCGACTGCGGGTGCGGATCAGCGCGAAGTGATAGAGAGCCAGACCGGCTGCGCCGAGCAGCCCGGCAAAATAGAGCCATCCGCCGCCGATACGCAGCCCCACCACCGCCAGCAGCGCGAGCGCGGCGGCATACGACAACATGACCGCGGCCACATCGAAGCGCCCGAAGGTGATCGCCGAGGTACGGATGCCGATCTTCAGATCATCTTCACGATCGACCATGGCGTACTCGGTGTCGTAGGCGATTGCCCAGAAGACATTGGCCGCAAGCAGCAACCAGGCGGTGACCGGCACCGCATCCTGCAGGGCCGCAAAGGCCATCGGGATGCCGAAGCCGAAGGCAATGCCGAGATAGGCCTGGGGAAGCGCAAAAAATCGCTTGGTGAAGGGATAGCTCGCGGCCAGAAATGCTGCCACCGCCGCCAGTGCCCAGGTGAGGCGATTCATCGGCAGCACGAGCATCAGCGCGACCAGCGACAAGGCTACGAACAGCCCGAGCGCTTCGTTCGCGCTGATCAGCCCGGCAGTCAGCGGACGGTCGCGAGTGCGCTCGACATGACGATCAAAATCGCGGTCGGCCCAGTCATTGATCGCGCAGCCGGCTGATCGCATCAGCAGTGTGCCAACGCTGAACGCAAAGAGCTCGTAGCGCGGCGGCAAGCCGTCTGCGGCGATAAAGAGGGCCCAGAGCGTGGGCCACAGCAGCAGCAAGGTTCCAATCGGACGATGCAGGCGCAACAGTCGGGCATAGAGCATCCAGCGCGGTGTCGACGCCTCGACGGCTGGGATGATGGGCATCAGGGCGCCACGCGTCCGACTGTGAGACCGGCCGCGGCCATCTTTCGGACTCGCGATTCGCCAATGCCTTTGACCCTGGCCTGAAGATCGTCAAGGCTCTTGAAGGGGCCCTTGCGCCGTTCTTCGACGATTCGTTGCGCCGTGGCCGGACCGATTCCGGAGATCGTCTGCAATTCGTCGAAAGAGGCAGTATTGACGTTGACCGCCGCCAGCGCGCTGGCACTGAGCATCAGCAAATAAAAAACGAAAAATAAAATTTTTTTGATTGGGATCATGATGAATCGGCAAGCGGCTCAGGGCGCCCCCTCTGACTCGAGTTCCTCGGTGCGCCGAGGCGGATAGCTGTCCCAGTGATTGCAGCCCGGGCATTGCCAGTAGAAACGCCGAGCCTTGAATCCGCAATGACTGCAGACAAAGCGGGCAAGCCGTGCAGTCTGCCGCTCGATCAGGGTAGCAGTCAGGCCGGTATCGTCAGGGTCGGCTGAGATGCCAGCTTCGGCCTGCACACGCTTTCGCAGATCGAGCAGTTGCTCCAGGCCCAGCAGCGACGGACTTTTCACCAGCGAATCGCGCAACCAGGCAATCGCCGCAGGCAGGCCGTCCCGGCTCGCGCGGCTGCGGGCAATCGCGCGCAGCGCATCAACCGGCGGATGATCGCCAAGCGCGCTCTCGAGTCGCACCAGCCCGACATCCAGTCGCCCAACCCGATCGTGAGCCTGCAACCAGCGCTCGCCAATCAGCGCGAGGTGCGAAGGGCTGATACGGGCAAGCTCGGTCCAGGCCGTGATCGCCGCCTGACAGTCATCGGCATCGAAGGCCACTTCGCCGCGCATCAGCCAGGGCCTCGGATGCAGGCGGTCGGATTCGAGTGCCAGATCGATCTGCTCGCGCGCGGTCGTTCGCCGCAATGCCGGCTCAAGCCGCTCATCAGTGAGCGCCTGTTCCGCAAGTTCGCAATGCAGATGCGCGATCAGACGGCGCTGATCGGCGCCCGCGTCGCGCTGCAGGCGTTCGGCCAGTTCGATGGCCCGCGGCCAGTCGCGAACCATCTGGGCGATGTCGAGTCGATGCGCAAGCGCCGCGCTCTCATAGCCGGATTTCTCGAGTCCGTTGAACGCCTCTTCGGCCCGATCGAGCAGACCGGCACGCAGGAAGTCGGCGCCGAGTTCGAAGAGCGCATGCTCGCGCTGCGCAGGCTGCAGGTCGGCGCGTGACAGCAGGCTCTGATGGACGCGAATCGCCCTGTCGGTCTCGCCTCGGCGACGAAACAGATTGCCCAGTGCAAAGTGCAGTTCGACGGTTTCGGGGTCGAGCTTGACCACGTCGACGAAGGCATCGACCGCCTTGTCGGGCTGCTCATTGAGCAGGAAGTTCAGACCCTTGAAATAGGCATCGGGCAGATGCGCCGATTCGCGCACCTGCGACCGGGTGTCGATTCGCGAAGCGAACCAGCCGAGCGCAAAGAACAGCGGGATGATGCCCAACCACCAAAGCTCGAATTGCATCGCCTGTGCCTGTCGTGAGGGCTGCTCTCAGGGTTTGCGGGCATCGGCGGCGCGCACCAGGCCGACAGGCCGGGCGGCCGGATCGGGCACCGACGCAGCTTGCAGTCGTCGCAGCCGGTTGAGGTCGCGGCGCTGTCGCAATACGATCGGCACGGTTGCCAATGCGCCAAGCAGGGTGCCGACTGCAAAGAAAATCAGCAGAAACAGCACCAGTGGCGCACGCCATTCGAACTGCGGAATGCCGAAGAAATGCAAAGTCGCGGTGTCGGTATTCGACAGAGCAAAGCCCATCATCACCAGAAAAACCGCCAGACGCAGCAGCCAACTCAGCAGACCCATGCCCGGTCCTTCAAGTGCCCGAACGACTCGTTGGGCCAATGACGGCGGCCATGCCGCAATGTGGGTCGCCGCAAGCGCATCAGGACTCGCCGTCGGTACGGGCGCGGATGTCGACCCGCTCGCGAAGGTCCTTGCCGGGCTTGAAATGCGGCACGCGCTTTTCGGGCACGTCGACCCGCGCACCCGACTTGGGGTTGCGGCCTACACGCGGTGGTCGATGCGACAGCGCAAAACTGCCAAAACCGCGGATTTCGATGCGATGCCCATCGGCCAGCGTGCGGGCCATGGCATCAAGGATGGTCTTGACCGCGAACTCGGCGTCTTTGGCCACAAGTTGCGGATAACGCTCAGCCAATCTGGCGATGAGTTCCGACTTGGTCATTGTCCCGGGGGACAGTTGATCGTCGAGATCCAGTATCGGTGGCATCTTCATCGCGAGTCGGTCGGATCGGTTGGTGCACCCGGGCCGCCCTCACCAGCGAGGGCGGCCCGGCCTGATCAGGACTTGTCGTCGCCGCTGGTCAGCTTGGCCCGCAGCAGCGCGCCAAGGTTGGTGGTGCCGGTGGCGGCACCCGATTCAGCCTGCATGCGCTGAATGGTTTCGGCAGTCTCGACATTGTCTTTGGCCTTGATCGACAGACTGATCGAACGCGCCTTGCGATCGACGTTGATGATCATGGCCTCGACGGTATCGCCTTCCTTCAGGTGATTGCGGGCATCTTCGACGCGATCGCGCGAAATCTCGGAAGCACGCAGATAGGCTTCGATATCGCCGCCGATGTCGACCACCGCACCCTTGGCATCGACATTCCTGACGGTGCCGGTGACCACTGCGCCCTTCTCATGCTCGGCCGCGTAGTTGGTAAACGGATCGCCGTCGAGCTGCTTGATACCCAGTGAAATGCGCTCGCGCTCGACATCGATCGCCAGCACCACCGCGCCCACATCGTCGCCCTTCTTGAAATCGCGAACGGCTTCTTCGCCGGTCTTGTTCCAGGACAGGTCAGACAGATGGACCAGGCCGTCGATGCCACCGGGCAGACCCAGGAACACGCCAAAGTCGGTGATCGACTTGATCGAGCCCTGAACCTTGTCGCCCTTGCGATGGTTGTCGGCGAACTCCTGCCACGGGTTGGCTTTGCACTGCTTCATGCCGAGCGAAATGCGACGACGTTCTTCGTCGATCTCGAGCACCATGACTTCGACCTCGTCACCGAGCGCCACCACCTTGCCCGGGTTGACGTTCTTGTTGGTCCAGTCCATTTCGGACACGTGCACCAGACCCTCGATGCCCGGCTCGATCTCGACGAAGGAGCCGTAGTCGGTGATGTTGGTGACCTTGCCGAACATGCGCGTGCCGGTGGGGTAGCGGCGCGAAATGCCGACCCACGGATCGTCGCCGAGCTGCTTGACGCCGAGCGAGACGCGGTTCTTTTCCTGATCGAACTTGAGGACCTTGGCGGTGACTTCCTGGCCGACCGAGAGCACCTCGGAGGGGTGACGCACGCGGCGCCAGGCCATATCGGTGATGTGCAGCAGACCGTCGATGCCACCGAGGTCGATGAAGGCGCCGTAGTCGGTGATGTTCTTGACCGTGCCCTTGACGATCGAACCTTCGGCCAGCGTCTCGAGCAGCTTTGCGCGCTCTTCGCCCTGCGACAGTTCGATCACCGCACGACGCGACAGCACAACGTTGTTGCGCTTGCGATCGAGCTTGATGACCTTGAAGTCCATGGTCTTGCCCTCGAAGGGCGTGGTGTCTTTCACCGGACGCATGTCGATCAGCGAGCCCGGCAGGAAGGCGCGGATACCGTTGGTCATAACCGTGAGGCCACCTTTGACCTTGCCGGTGATGGTGCCGCTCACCAGTTCGCCGTCGTCGAGCGCGCGCTCGAGATTGACCCAGGCGGCGAGGCGCTTGGCGCGATCGCGCGACAGGCGGGTTTCGCCGTAGCCGTTTTCAAGCGAATCGATCGCCACCGAGACGAAGTCGCCGATGTTGACATCGAGCTGACCGCGGTCATCGTGGAATTCTTCGATCGGGATGAAGCTTTCTGATTTCAGGCTGGCATTGACGACCACGAAGTTGTGATCGATGCGCACGACTTCGGCGGTGATGACCTCGCCCTGGCGCATTTCCTGTTTGGACAGCGACTCCTCGAAGAGGGCCGCAAAACTTTCGGTTTCAGGGATGGCAACTGTGTTCAAAATTGACTTCCAGTGTGGATCTCGCCTGATCACAAGGGCTGCCGGCAAACAGACAGCAGGCCCCGGTATCTGGCGGTGTTGATGACAATGCGAGCGGGCGACAACCGGGCACGGACCCAGACGACGCGACGATCGCTACCTGCGCGCCGCCCAGCGATTCAGGACCTGTTCGACCGTCTGGTCGACATCGAGGCTGGTTGAATCGAGCACGTACGCGCCCTGCGCAGGCTTGAGCGGTGCAACCGCGCGCGACTGGTCGCGCGCATCACGCTGCTGCAGATCCTGCAAAAGGGCCATGAGATTAGCAGAAATACCCTTTTCGATCAACTGCTTATACCGGCGATCGGCTCGGGACTCGGGGGTGGCGGTCAGAAAGACCTTGAGCGCCGCCTGCGGAAACACGACCGTGCCCATGTCGCGCCCGTCGGCGACCAGACCCGGCGCGTGCTGAAAGCCCCTTTGCAGCGCCAGCAGCGCGTCGCGCAAGGCAGGATGAACTGCCACTCTCGAGGCGTTCTGGCCGGCCTGCTCGGTGCGGATTACATCGCTGACATCATCACCTGCCAGCAGGACGCGCCCATCCGATTCAAAGCGAACCGGCAGGTGCGCACCGATGGCGGCGATCGCGGCGGCGTCGTCGAGGTTTACGCCGGCGCGAGTCGCCGCCAGCGCGGTCACGCGGTAAAGCGCCCCGCTGTCCAGATAGTGGAACCCGAGCACTTGCGCCACCCGTTGGGCAATCGTGCCCTTGCCAGAGGCGGTTGGGCCGTCGATGGTCAGCACCAGGGCTTGACGGGCATCGAGCGCCGCCAGCGACGCATGGTCTTTGCCCCGCTCGAACGACACCTCGTCAGTCGCGTTGTTCAAGATCAATACCAACTGTTGCGGCAAGTTGAACGAAATTAGGGAAGGATGTCCCCACGTTGACAGTATCGCGAATCGTGATCGGGCCGGCGGCACGCAGCGAGGCAACCGCAAAGGCCATCGCCGGACGATGATCGCCATGCGAATCGACCTCACCCCCAGAGAACACTGCCGGCTGATTGCCGCGACCTTCGATGATGATGCCGTCCGGCGTAGGGGTGGCCTCGATACCCAGCCGAGCCAGGCCTTCGGCCATCACCGCGATCCGGTCGGATTCTTTGACCCGCAACTCTTCGGCGCCGGTGACCAAAGTGCGTCCATTTGCACAGGCAGCCGCCACAAAGAGCACCGGAAATTCGTCGATTGCCAGCGGCACCAGCTCGGGCGGCACATCGATGCCCCGCAGCACAGAGGAGCGGATGCGCAGATCGGCTACCGGTTCGCCGCCGACGATGCGTGAGTTCTCGAGCGTCAGATCGGCGCCCATCAGCCGAAGAATATCGATCACACCGGTGCGGGTCGGGTTGACGCCGACATGGCGGATCAGGAGATCGGCATCGCGGGCGATCGCACCCGCCACCAAGAAGAAGGCCGCCGAGGAGATGTCGGCCGGCACGTCGATATGGGTGGCCTTGAGGCGCTGGCCTCCCTTCAGGCTGATGACCGGCCCATTGACCTCGACCGTCACGCCGAAGGCGGTCAGCATGCGCTCGGTGTGATCCCGGGTGGGCGCCGGCTCGGTCACGCGGGTGGTGCCCTCGGCATACAGCCCGGCGAGCATCAGCGACGACTTCACCTGAGCGCTGGCGATCGGCATGACATAGTCGATGGCCTTCAAGGGCTTGCTGGAGGCGCTGATCCGCAAGGGCGGCCGGCCCTCGAGAGAGCCGATGCTCGCGCCCATGGCGGCGAGTGGATCGGTGACGCGCTTCATCGGGCGCCTGGACAAACTCTCGTCGCCGACCAGACAGGAATCGAAGTCCTGGCCGGCCAGCAAACCACAGAGCAGACGCATCGACGTGCCGGAATTGCCGCAGTCGAGATCTGATGCAGCCTGCTTCAGACCGTGCAGCCCGACACCGGTCACCGAAACCCGACCATCGAGCGGGCCATCAATAGCGACCCCTAGTGCGCGGAATACATTCATTGTTGAAATTGCATCCGCCCCCTCAAGGAATCCTTCAATCCGGGTGGTGCCGTCGGCAATCGCTCCCAGCATGATCGATCGATGGGAGATCGACTTGTCACCGGGCACCCTGATCGAGCCCCTCAGAACGGCAGCGGGTCGGGCGATGAAGTGGTCAGTCATGTGACAGGATTCCTGGGCAGTAGAAGCCAAATTGGGAATGATTGCTTGGGCGGGGGATTGTATCCACGGTGCAGCACAGTCAGCAGGGCGGGCAGCGCGGATAAGGGCGGTACGGATGGGCTTCAATCCTTTCAGGCGATGGGCTTCAGAGGCGGACAACGGCAAAGGCGATCGCGCCCTGCGTATCAGCGCACCTGAAGTCAAGGTTTACTACCCGAAACCTGATGCGCAGCTTGACGCTCGCTGGGTTGAGCTTCGCAATCCGGGATCTGGACGCAAGGAACTGTCGCGAGACGCCCAGGCGCTGCTCGACATGCTGCCGGCCAAGCTTCTCGAGCATACCGCTCGCGACTTCCCCCATCTGATCGAAAGATTTGTCGCCAACTGGTCGAGCCCGCAAGCCATGCGCCAGGTTTTTGACAGCCTGACTTTCGAGACACGCACCGGACGCCAGGGCTTTCCACTGGCAGTACTGACCGAACTGACCGAACTGCGCGAGCGCTACGAGAACGCCCAGCCGCGCTGACCGTTGCCGACGGTTGCACGCACAGACTCCATCAGACGCTGCGCGCAGCAAGCGTGATATCGTGCGCGCGCCAACCACAGGAGCCCCAGAAAATGGCCTACACCACCACCCCTTCGGGTCTGCAGATTGAAGATGTCGTCGTCGGCGACGGCGCGCTAGCCACTGCCGGCTGTTCCGCGCAGGTCCACTACACCGGCTGGCTGTATGTCGACGGCGCCCCCGGCCGCAAGTTCGACTCGAGTAAGGACCGTGGATCACCGTTTGAATTCGGCCTCGGCGCGCGGCAGGTCATCAGCGGCTGGGACGAAGGCGTACAGGGCATGCGCGTGGGCGGCACCCGTCGCCTGATCATCCCGGCCGATCTCGGCTATGGCGCACGCGGTGCCGGGGGCGTGATCCCGCCGAACGCGACTCTGTTGTTCGAGGTGGACCTGCTGGGGGTTTGAGCGGGTCAGGCGCTTCGGGTTTCGAAGCGCGGTTCAGGTAAAGAAAAAGCCCGCCGAAGCGGGCTTTTTCGTTTGCTGCGCTGAGTGAATCAGGCGCGGCGGGTGCGGATCAGACCCAGACCAGCCAGACCGAGGCCCAGAAGGGCGATGGTGCCGGGAACCGGGATCGTTTCAGCCGACCAGCTGGTGCCTGCGCCCTGGCTCGAGAACGACAGCTTCATCATCGTCGCATCGTAGCCTGCAGCGGTCGCAGTGCCCGAAAACACAGCACCCCAGGTCGTTCCGTCGTAGGACTTGGAGACAGTCGTCCATGTGAAGGTCACGCCACCACCGGTGAAGAGTTGGCCAGGCGCAGCGAAGCTGGTGTCAGAAAAGGTCGCTGTTCCAGAGGCGCCCATGATCGACAGAAATGATCCAGTTGTACCGGAGTAAAAAGCATTAGGGTTGGTTGAGGGGAAATCCAGACCCGTCCAGTTGGTAACCAAGCAGGGGGTTGCGGTGCAGGTCAGGACCGTAGGATTCGGGGTCGCAAAGCCGGTAAAGGACGCCGAACCGGAAATGGGGGCGGCTTGCGCAACCGACATCGCAGCAAGCGACAGGCCAATCGCTGCGATCGAACGTGACAGAATTCCTTGATTGAACATTTGATACTCCGTTTGAGTTTTTCGAGAAGCCTGTCCGCTCAGAGCAAACGCAGTGCCAGCCGTGACATAAATCACAAAATCAGCCACTTAGAAACATCGCCCCCCGGCCAAGCCTCGACCTGTGTAAAGCCAGCCGACACTTCGTCCGCGTTTTCCGCCTTCAAGCGGCAATGGCGCCGACACCGTTACAATCAGGGCAACGGCGGTCTTCAGCCTCCAGACAGGCCGTTCGTTCGCCGGTTTGCACCCCTTTCACCCCACGCGACGCCCCCCTTCCCCTGTGTCTACATCGCCCAAAACATCCTCAAAAGACTCGCCCGGCGCCTCATCCGACGCCGAGGGCGCTGCGCGCACCAGCAACTTCATCCGGCAGGCGATCGACAGTGATCTGGCCGCCGGCACCTATGCCCAACGCCGCTGGGCCGGCCATCCCACGACTGCAGACCAACATGCCAATGGTGCGATCGATCCGGCGAAGATCCGCACGCGGTTTCCGCCCGAGCCCAACGGCTATCTGCATATCGGCCATGCCAAATCGATCTGCCTGAACTTCGGACTCGCAATCGACTACGCCGGGCGCTGCCACATGCGCTTTGACGACACCAACCCGGTCAAGGAAGACCAGGAGTACGTTGATTCGATCCTTGAGACCGTGAAATGGCTCGGTTTCGGCTGGGACGCCGCACCGGTCGGCACCACGCCAGAGTCCAATCTCTATTACGCAAGCGACTACTTCGAGCACTTCTACCGCTTTGCCGAATACCTGGTGCAGTCGGGTCATGCCTATGTCGACTCGCAGACTGCCGATCAGATCCGCGAGCGCCGCGGCACCCTGACCGAAGCGGGCACCAACTCGCCATTTCGCGATCGGCCCGCCGACGAGAGCCTCGCGCTGCTGCGCGAGATGCGCGCCGGCAGCCAGCCCGAGGGCTCGCATGTGCTGCGGGCTCGCATCGACATGGGCTCGCCCAATATCAATCTGCGCGACCCGATCCTGTATCGGATCCGGCATGCCCATCACCATCGCACCGGCGACGCCTGGTCGATCTATCCGATGTACGACTATGCGCACCCGCTGTCGGACGCGCTCGAGAACATCACCCATTCGCTGTGCACGCTCGAATTCGAGGACCATCGGCCGTTTTACGACTGGATCCTGGAGCGGGTGGCCGAAGGCGGATTCTTTCAGCGACCGCTGCCCCGGCAGATCGAGTTTGCGCGCCTGAACATGACCTTCACCGTCACCAGCAAGCGCAAGCTGCAGGAACTGGTGCAGTCGAAATCGGTCGTCGGCTGGGACGATCCGCGTATGCCGACGCTGGTGGGATTGCGCCGACGCGGCTATACGCCGGCGTCGATTCGCCTCTTTTGCGAGCGCATCGGCGTATCGAAGGCCAGCCAATGGGTGGAACCCGCGGTGCTAGAGCAGGCGCTGCGGGACGATCTGGATGCAAGTGCAGCGCGCGCCGCAGCGGTGCTCGATCCGATCAGGCTCGAACTCGTGAATTTCCCGGAGTCGCTGGAAGAAGCCTGCAGTGCACCGGTCCATCCGCACCAGCCCGAGCGCGGCCTGCGGCATTTCCCGCTGACCCGCGAACTCTGGATCGAACGCGAAGACTTCATGGCCCAGCCGGCCAAGGGCTTTTTCCGGCTCTTTCCGGGCAACCGGGTGCGACTGCGCTACGGCTTCGTGATCGAGTGCACCGGCTTCGAGGCGGATGCCGACGGCCGGGTGACCAAAGTGCTGGCCAACTATTTCCCGGATTCAAAGTCGGGCACGCCCGGGGCCGACCTCTACAAGGTCAAGGGCAATATCCATTGGGTGTCGGTGCGCCATGGCCTGCCGGCGCAAGTGCGGATCTACGACCGGCTTTTCACCGAATCCGCCCCTGATGCGGGCGGGCGAAATCCGCTGGATTGCCTGAATCCACAGGCCTTGCAGGTGGTTCAGGCCTATCTGGAACCGTCGCTGGCGCAGGCAAAACCGGAGGACCGGTTTCAGTTTGAACGGCATGGCTACTTTGTGGCGGATCGGGTTGAGCACCGAGCAGACAGGCCGGTATTCAATCGGGCGGTGACACTGAAGGATTCGTGGGGCGCGGGGAAGTAGGCGGGCTTTGCGGGAATGAAAAACGGCGCCCGAGGGCGCCGTTTTTCATTGGGCGAGATGTGATCAGGCGCTCTTGCGGCGGGTCAGACCAAGACCGGCAAGACCGAGGCCCAGCAGGGCGATGGTACCCGGGACAGGAACAGTTTCAGCCGACCAACTCGTACCGGCACCTTGGCTCGAAAACGACAGCTTCATGGCAGTCGCGTCGTAACCGCTAGCAGTCGCAGTGCCAATAAAAGTAGCACCCCAAGTCGTACCGTCGCCGCTAGTGGTGACACTTGTCCAGTTGAACGTCACGCCACCCGCAGAAAAGAGCTGGCCGGGCGAAGTGAAGGTGGTGTCGCTGAAAGTCCCCTGCCCCGACGCCCCCATGACAGTCGCGAAGGATCCGGTCGTAGCAGAATAGAAAGCATTGGGTGAGGAAGCGGGGAAATCCAGACCCGTCCAATTTGCAAGCGTGCAGGGTGATGCGGTGCAAACGAGGACCGAAGGATTCGGGGACGCGAAGCCAATGAATGAAATACTGCCGTTCAGAGGCGCGGCCTGGGCAGCGCTCGAACACGCGGCAATGACAGCGAGTGCTGCTGCAGTTTTTGCAAAAGTGAATGACATTTCTTTTCCTTAAAATTTACCCGCCAATCGCGGGGCAAGCATTCATTAGCACAGGCCGTGCCAGATAAATAAATCATTAAATATCAATAAATTAGCTATCATTGCAGTGTCCCCAAAGGAGGCGATGTAAAAACCGCCGACGTGCGAAAACTCACACTATTCAGGCTCCGACCGGTTTAACCCACCCGCCCCATTCACACTCAAACCCGCAGCTCGTCCCTCAAATCCCGAAAACTAATCCTTACGGATGGTAAAACACGCTTCCTGACCCGCCAGCCCCACCAAACCAGCCGAGATCCGAGCTTAAGCGGCTCAAGGCACAGCCGGCGCCTGAATGGCCCCACTGTAAATTTCACCGACATGACAAATGTCACGTTTCCTACGTGCTGAGCCCATCCGGAGAACCCGGATGGCAATAGAACGGGGCTAGTTCGCCCCGAGCGCCTCGTCACTCACGAACGGATTGCTCGCTCGCTCATCGCCGAAGGTCGACATCGGCCCATGGCCCGGCACGAAAGCGACGTCATCGCCCATCGGCCACAGGCGCTGGACGATCGAGTCGAGCAGCTGCTGGTGGTTGCCGCGCGGAAAGTCGGTGCGCCCGATCGAACCCTGAAAGAGCACGTCGCCGACCACTGCCAGCCGGGTCTCGGGCTGGAAGAACACCACGTGACCCGGGGTGTGACCCGGGCAGTGCGCCACGGTCAGATCAATATTGCCGAAATGCACGGTATCGCCGTCGTTCAGCCATCGGTCGGACTCGAAAGCCTCTAGCGGCGGCATGCCGAAGCGCTGCCCCTGAGCGGGCAGCTGATCGATCCAGAACTTGTCATCAATATGAGGCCCCTCGATTTTCACGCCATGGCGGCGCGCAAACTCGGCAGCCTGACCGCAATGATCGATATGGCCGTGGGTCAGCAGCACCTTCTCGAGTTTTCCGCCGGCGGTCTTGAGCGCCTCGTCGATGCGGTCAAGGTCGCCGCCTGGGTCGATCGCCACCGCCTGCCCGGTGGTCTCATCAACCAGAATCGAGCAGTTCTGCTGGAAAGGGGTCACTGGCACGATCATCAGTTTCATGGCGGCGTTTTCCGGGTCGAACAATCAGTCGGCATTGCGATAGCGCTCGGGGCGCTGACCCCAGGCGTGGGCGAGAAGCGCCTGCAGCGGCACGATGCGTAGCGCCATTTCATGGGTC
Organism: Burkholderiales bacterium; assembly: GCA_947487165.1. Lineage (GTDB taxonomy): Bacteria > Pseudomonadota > Gammaproteobacteria > Burkholderiales > Burkholderiaceae_E > UBA4615. Next base: position 35,494 of record CANKWX010000006.1, on the reverse strand, counting down.
GACTCGAGCACTACCGGCGGCGCCATGCCGGCCTCATAGGCCTCGAGCCAGCGCGCAGCACACAAGCACCAGCGGTCGCCTTCCACCAGGCCCTTGAAGCGATACTCGGGCCGGGGGGTCGACAGGTCGTTGCCGCGGCTGCGGCTGAAGGCCAGGAAGTCGGCGGTGACGCGCGCGCAAACCGTGTGGCTGCCGACATCGTCGACGCCAGTGTCGCAGCAGCCGTCGCGAAAAAACCCGGTCAGCGGATCGTATGAGCAGGCCAGCAAGGGCCCGCCCAGCACATTGAGTCCGCCGGGGCGGTCATCGGTGTCAGCCATTTACGACTCCTGAATTACTGCAGACATGCATTGAATGCGGACCCGGGGCTTGCGGACCTGGATTGACCGGCTGCGATTCGATGTTGTTGGCGTCGACCGATCGCGCCGCGGTGATCTCAACTCAGCCCGCCCGGTCGATCACCTGATCGAGCACCCGGTCGGACGACTCTTCAAGACGCAGGCGCACCGGCATCATCTCGAAATCGTACCCCAACCAGAGGTCGATCCGGGGATCGCGGGTACCGGCTGGCACCGGCCGCTGCAAGTGCAGCGTCCTGATCGGGCCGCCCGGCGCCATCAGCATTTCCTCGCCCACCACAACAAACCGCTCACGCTGCACCGCTCGCATCGAGGCCACCGGCATCTCGATGACCTGCCCGGCGGTCACCATCGACGGTTCGCGACGCATCATCAGGCCCAGCTGATAGAACACCGACAGCCTGTCCTGGGTGCCGACCGGCATCGGCACGGGCGGACTGCCGTCAAGCGACATCAGCTGACCGAGCTTGCGATCGAAGTCGACTACCCGCTCAGAGGACTTGCTGCGGATCTCGGCATAGCGCGCAGGCTCAAGCCCATTGGGCCCCAGGACCCCCACGCTGACCTGACTGAGCGTGCCCGAATACACCAGCGAAATCAGACCCTCGGCCCGCGCGTCGGTGCGCAGCTCGTAGCGATCGCCATGGTTGACCAGCCGATAGTCGAGTCGGGCCACCGACTGCTGCTTCGAAAAATCCCCCCAGTAAACTCGGAAACGCTGAGTGCGCGACCCGGGCAGGCTTGGCAGCGGCGGCTCAGAAATGGCGCCTGCCCCAGCCTCAATCGGTACATTCCCCACGGCCAGCCCCTCGGGCGATAGGTCTGAAACCAGCCCCGAATGGGCCGACGCCAGCGCCCCAGGCGCCTCTGTGGGGTCGCCCGAGTTCGCTGACTCGCTCGGCGACTCTACTGACAACACCGGCTCGTTCAAGACTGCGACCGACGGCATGATCGCCGAGGATGCGCTCTGATCAAGCGCTGCGGGCGCGGCAGCACGAGGCGTCTTCGACGCTGGGACGATCTGCGCACCGCGAACGTCGGCTGCGGGCTTTGGCTGTGCCGCGGCCGGCGCCAACTCACGTTGCAGTGAATCAGGCTTGAGCAGCACGATCTGAATCGGCGTCGGATCCTTCATTGGCAGGCTGGGCGCCCCACCCCACTGCCCGGCGAGACGCACGACCACCAGCGCATGCAGTGCCATAGACACGACCAGAAGCAGCCCGCCTGCAGCCAGACGGTGCCCCCTGCCACGCGTCGCGTGCCGGACCGATGTACCAGCCAAAAACGCCTGCAGGACCATGAACGATTCGGGCGCGCTCCGAACTCGTGCCATGAAAGTGTCGGTTTTCTTTACAGTCGGTTTCACAATACCTTTCTCGACAATTCACACATTCTTCCGGATCAGTCACTTGCAGCGTTCGGCGAACCCTCGGCACGAAAATTGCTGCTGACCGATCATGAAGATTCTGATGGAACGTCTCTGGAAAGTCCTGCCAGTGCCAGTGCTGGCCGTCGAGCGGATGCCTGGGCGGCTGATCGGCCTGAGCATGGGCGTGTTCGTCATCATCCGGTCCGATTTCGCTTCAGACCGACCAACTGTGATTCACGAACTCGAACACTGCAAGCAGTTCTGGCGAGGCGGCGCGATCGTACATATGGCCCGCTACTACCTGAGCCGAGCCTATCGGCTCAAAGTCGAGGTCGAGGCCTTCCGGGCCGAGATCGCGGCCTGCGAGCCGCACAATACCGCGGCGCGACTGGACGAAGCTGCCCGAGCGCTGTCATCCGGCTATCGCATCGAGCGTGATACCGAGGCCTGCCTTGCACTGCTGAGCGGGCGCACGACGCTTGCCGCAGCGCAGTCAATCATCGATACCGAATTGCAGGAAAGCCGGACAAACCCGGCCGTGGGTTCGGTCATCCTCGCCCGACCCAAGGCACTGATTGCGCCGGTCGCGGCACGCACCACCGGCATCCACTAACGCAGGATCAAGGGCTCGTTGGGCAACTCGTCAGGCGTGTCGATACCGCCCGACGGAAATGCTTTGGCGAGTGCCTGGTTGATCGTATCGATTGCCGAGATCACGCCTTCCACATGCCGACCATCGCGGCAAGCGTTGGTGAACTGTGCGCAGGCCGACTCCCAGACCGCCGGGTCGATCTTCGCCGTGGCACCCCGGTCGGCCACGATTTCGATCGCATGGTCGGCCCACAGCAAATAGACCAGCACGCCGTTGTTGTCGTGGGTATCCCAGATCCGCAGGCTGGAGAAGACATCGACTGCACGCTGGCGTGCATTGACTTCACGCCACAACTCTGGGGTGCCAAGGGAGGATTCGGCCGCAAAGCGCAGCTGGGCATGATGGTCTCGCTCGCCCTGTGCAATCGTCTGTTCGATCCGAGAAAACGCTTCTCGGTTGAACACCGCTCGCACATGCATCGGGCCAATCCACATGTGATACAGCCACCGGAAGAGGCCGTAGCGGGGCGTCATCGGAACACGATCACCATCCACCTGAGGCCCCTCCTCCGCCGAAGCCGCCACCACCGCCCCCGCCAAACCCGCCGCCGTCACCGCCGCCGAAGCCACCTCCACCGCCGAAGCCGCCGGGAATGATCACCGGTCCCTGGCGGTAAGTGCGACGCCCCATCGGCTGCAACCCTCCCCCTCCTCCTCCGCCGCCGCCGCCACCTCGGCTGCCGCCAGCGGCCAGCACCAGGGCGAAGATACCGACGCCGATCACACCACCGAACAGACCCGACGACAGGGCAGTTGCCGACGCAAGGCCAGCACCACCGCCGGCCACTGCAGCGCCGATAAAGCGTCCGAGCATCTGCGAAACCACGATGCCGATGATGAAAGACCCGAGCAGCAGCGGCACCAGGGCCATCGGCCCTTCGTCGTCAGCGCCGGCGCCAGGCTGACGCGGCGCTGGCAGGTCCTCGCCGTCGATGCGATGCGTGAGCAGATCGACTGCCGCGTTGAGCCCACCGAAAAAATCACCTTCGCGAAAGCGCGGCGTGATCCCGTCCGAAATGATGCGTTTGGCGATCGCATCCGGAATCGCGCCCTCCAGGCCATAACCCACCTCAATGCGGACCTTGCGATCGTTCTTGGCAACCAGGATCAGCACACCGTCGTCGATGGCGGTGGCGCGCTTGTTACCGGTATCGCTCTGCGCGCGCTCCTTGCCGCGTCCGATCTTCCAGGCCTCGGCCACCCGTATCGAATAGTCTTCGATGACCTCGGGCTGGGTGGTCGGCACGATCAGGATCACCAGTTGCGATCCCTTGCGCTGCTCAAGTGCCGCAAGCTCAGCCTCGAGTCGCGCCTTCTGGGGCGCTGACAAGGTCCCGGTCAGGTCAGTGACACGTGCCGTCAGGGGCGGCACGGCCACCAGCGATTGCGCAGCCGCGCCGCCCGCCAGCAGCAACGCCGCGCAGGTCGTGATCAGCAGCAGCCATGCCCGCACGACCAACAGCAGGCCTCGAGCAGGCACTCGCCTGCAATCCGAAGCCTGAAGAATCGCTGCTGTCATGTCACCGCCGTCAAGCCGCTCACCGCGCCTGTCGCGTCTGACTGATCACTTGCCAGCGGGTGCCGGCGCGCCGAAGTTCACGGTGGGCGCCTTCGAGATCTCGCGCTCGTTTTCGACCGCGAACTGAGGCTTGTCCTTGTAGCCAAAGACCATGGCGGTCAGGTTGACCGGGAACTGGCGAACCATGACATTGAAGGCCTGAATCGCATCGATATAGCGCTTGCGGGCCACGGTGATGCGATTCTCGGTGCCCTCGAGCTGCGCCTGCAGTTCGCGGAAATTCTGGTCCGACTTCAGTTGCGGATAGTTCTCGGAGACCACCAGCAGACGAGACAGGGCGCTGCCCATGTCACGCTGGGCCGACTCAAACTGCTTGAGCGACTCGGGATTGGACGGGTCAACCTTGATCTGGCCAACCCGCGAACGCGCCTCGGTGACCTGGGTCAGCACGTCCTTTTCCTGGGCCGCATAACCCTTGACAGTGTTGACCAGGTTGGGGATCAGGTCGGAACGGCGCTGGTACTGGTTGAGCACCTCGGACCAGGCCGACTTGGTCGACTCGTCGGCGACCTGGATATCGTTGTAGCCGCAACCGGTCAAACCCAAGGCCACAGACAGAATCAAGAGCAAGCGCTTCATCACGAAAGCCTCCAGAAAATGAGCCGGCCTCAACGAGCCGGCGGCGCGAACCTTACCCTACTCGAGGAAAAAAAACGATTTCTCTCGTGTGACCGGGCTTCCGTTTTCGCCAAATCGAATCTGAACCAAGCTCAGCGCGACGCGGCCTTGACCAGACGATTTGCGAACTGCTTGCGAAACTTCGCCACCTTGGGCGCCACCACCATCATGCAGTAGCCCTGGTAGGGATTGCGGGCGAAATACCGCTGGTGATAGGCCTCGCCAGGGAAATACTCGGGCACCGCCATGACCTCGGTGACGATCGGATCATCAAAAACCCGCTGACGTTCGAGCTCGTCGATTAGCGCCTGTGCCGTGGCCTGTTGAACGTCGGAATGGGTAAAGATCACCGAGCGGTATTGCGTGCCGACATCATTGCCCTGACGGTTGAGGGTGGTCGGATCGTGGATCGCAAAAAAGATCTGCAGGATGTCCCGATAGCTGATGCGATCGGTATCAAAGTCGACTTTTACGACCTCGGCGTGACCGGTATTGCCCTCGCAGATCTGCTCATAGCTCGGATGGCGGATTTGGCCACCGGCATAACCTGATTCGACCCCGGTCACACCCTCCAGGTCGAGGTAGACGGCTTCGAGGCACCAGAAGCAACCGCCTCCGAGCGTTGCGGTTTCGATGGTCATTGGCATCTTCAATGTGGTTTCGGCCGATCGATGTTACTGCACAAGTCGCGGTTGACAAGCCGGCCGGCGCGGGTCGGCAAGCACTCCGAGGGCACGGCAGACTAGAATTGCAGTCTTGCCCCTGACTGCGCCGCTGACTGCCCGGCCTGTGCACTCCCAATTTCCGAGGACGAACGATGAACGCACCCGAAAACGCCCATAGCCTGAAAGCCGTCTTCAAGTGGGATGACCCCCTGCTGCTCGAGGCCCAACTGACCGAAGACGAGCGCATGATCCGCGACGCCGCAGCCGCCTACTGCCAGGACAAGCTCGCCCCCCGCGTGGTCGAGGCGTTTCGCCATGAAAAGACCGATATCGGAATCTTTCGCGAGATGGGTGAGCTCGGCCTGCTCGGCCCCACCATTCCGACCGAATACGGCGGCCCCGGCCTCAATTATGTCGCGTATGGCCTGATCGCCCGCGAAGTCGAGCGCATCGATTCGGGCTATCGCTCGATGATGAGCGTGCAAAGCTCGCTGGTGATGCTGCCGATCTACGAATTCGGCACCGAGGCGCAGCGGCGAAAGTACCTGCCCAAGCTGGCCACCGGCGAATGGATCGGCTGCTTCGGCCTGACCGAGCCGAATCACGGCTCCGACCCGGGCAGCATGGAAACCCGCGCCAAGCGGGTCGATGGCGGCTGGCTGCTGAGCGGCGCCAAGATGTGGATCTCCAACAGCCCGATCGCCGATGTCTTCGTGGTCTGGGCCAAATGCCAGGGCGGGGATTTTGATGGCCGCATCAAGGGCTTCATCCTCGAAAAGGGCATGCAGGGCCTGTCGGCGCCCAAGATCCAGGGCAAGGTCGGACTGCGCGCCTCGATCACCGGCGAGATCGTGATGGACGGCGTGTTCGCCTCTGATGACCAGCTGATGCCCGGCGTCGAAGGCCTCAAAGGCCCGTTCACCTGCCTGAACAGCGCGCGCTACGGCATTGCCTGGGGTGCGCTGGGTGCGGCCGAAGACTGCTGGTTCCGCTCGCGTCAATATGTGCTCGATCGCAAGCAGTTCGGCCGGCCACTTGCCGCCAATCAGCTGATCCAGAAAAAACTCGCCGACATGCAGACCGAGATCACCCTCGGACTGCAGGGCTGCCTGCGCCTTGGGCGCATGAAGGACGAAGGCAGTGCCTCGGTCGAGATCACCTCGATCATGAAGCGCAACTCCTGCGGCAAGGCCCTCGATATCGCACGGCTTGCACGCGACATGATGGGCGGCAATGGCATCTCCGATGAATTCGGTGTGGCGCGTCACCTGGTCAACCTCGAGGTGGTCAATACCTACGAAGGCACGCACGACGTTCATGCACTGATCCTGGGCCGTGCCCAGACCGGCATTCAGGCCTTCAGCTAAAAAGTATTTTTCTCGATAACAAGAATCAGGGAGACAACGACATGAGCCAGACCTTCAACTTCGCCGGCCGCCGCGTGCTGGTCGCAGGCGGCAGCCGCGGCATCGGCCGCGCGATTGCAGCCGGCTTTGCCAAAGCCGGCGCCTCAGTCTCGATCTGCGCGCGCGGCGCCGACACCCTTGAGGCCACCCGCGGCGAGCTTGCCGCTCACGGCGTCACCGCCCATGCATCGGTCTGCGATCTGGGCGACGCCAAGGCGATCGTGAACTGGGTCGAATCGGCTGCCAAAGCGCTCGGCGGCATCGATGTCCTGGTGAACAACTCCTCGGCCTTCGGTCTGGGCGATACCGAAGAGGGCTGGGAAGCCAGCCTGGGCGTTGATGTGCAGGCAGTGGTGCGCGCCAGTCGCGCGGCCCTGCCCTGGCTGGAGAAGGGCGCATCGGCCAGCATCGTCAACATCTCGTCGATCTCGGCGCTGCGTCCGTCGGCCCGCACCCCGGCCTATGGCGCGGCCAAGGCAGCGGTCTCGCACTACACCGGCAGCCAGGCTGCGATGCTCGCCCGCAAAGGCATCCGCGTGAATTGCGTGGCGCCCGGCTCGATCGAATTCCCCGGCGGCACCTGGGAGCAGCGCAAGGCCAGCGACCCGGCGCTCTATGGGCGCATCCTGGCCAGCATTCCCTTCGGGCGCCTGGGCACGGTCGACGAAGTCGCTGATCTGGTGCTCTTCCTGGCCTCGGATCAGGCCCGCTGGGTCACCGGCCAGACAATCGCAGTCGACGGCGGCCAGCTGCTTGGCGCCTGAGGCGCACGGTTCGAGCGACGCACCCGCAAGCCCATCAGCCAGCGTCATTCAGACCGAGCCACACAGCCCGCCCGAACGCACGCCCGAGCAGATCAAACGGGTGGTGCTCGGGCTCTTGCCGGCCACGTTTCTCGGGGCGATCGACCAGTCGATGGTGCCGATTGCGCTACTCACCATCGGCCGCGAGCTCAACGACCTGTCGCTGATCGCCTGGGTGATGGCCGGCTATCTGGTGGCCGGCACGATCGCCACGCCGGTCTACGGCAAGTTGTCGGATCTGCACGGCCGACGCCGCATGTTGCTGATTGCGATGTCGACCGCCATCGTCGGCTCGCTGATGTGCACGGTGTCGGTGTCGATGCCGATGCTGATCGCCTCACGGGTGCTGCAGGGTTTGGGCAGCGGCGCGCTGTTTGCGCTTTCTCAGACAGCAATCGCCGATTTCGTCTCGGGACCGGCTCGCGGCCGATACCAGGGCTATTTCTCGGGCGTGTTTGCGTCCTCGGCCCTGGCCGCCCCCCTGCTCGGCGGCTATCTGACCGAGCACCTTGGCTGGCGCTCGATCTTCCTGGTGAATCTGCCGCTCGCGGCCTTTGCGATCTTCATGGTCATGCGGGTGTTGCCGGCCGCCGGCGAGTCGCGACGCGAGGCCCGCATCGACTGGCTGGGTGCAGCGCTGCTGGCAGCCGGTATCGCGGTCATCCTGATTGCGCTCACCCGCATCGGCCAGGGCGCGGGCTGGTTCGGCACCTCGACCCTGAGTCTGATTGCGCTTGGCGTGGCGCTGCTCGGGCTGTGGGGCTGGCGCGAGTCCGATGCGGCCGAACCCATCCTGCCGTTGGCACTGTTTCGCAACCGCACAGTCATGGCCTGCTGCCTGGTCACCGCGCTCACCTTTTTTGTGCTGGTCGGATGCACGGTGCTGCTGCCCTTGTCGATGCAGACCGTGGGCGAGGCCCGGGCCGATCAGGTTGCAGTGCGCCTGATCGCCCTCACGCTGGCAGTTCCCGCAGGCGCCTTCACCTCGGGCCGCGTGATGCTCAAAGTGCCCCAGATTGGCTGGATTGCCGCTGGAGGTTGCCTGTTGTCGTGTCTGGCGCTGCTTGGCATTGCCTTCATCTCGCCGAAAGCGGGAGTCGGCCTGGCGATGCTGATGATCCCGCTCGGCCTGGGTGTGGGGTTCACCCTGCCAGTCCTGACGGTCGCCGCGCAAATGGCGGTCGGTCCGGCCATGGTTGGCGTGGCCACCGCTACGGTGTCGCTCTTTCGATCATTTGGCGGCGTCATCGGCATCGCGGTGCTCACCTCGCTCATTCTGGCTGCGGTCGGCAATGCCAGCTCGATCCTGACCGCCGACCGGACGGCGCTTGGGGCGGCCTTCACCATGGCGTTCACGGTGGCGGCGAGTGCCTGCGGCATGGCGGGCGCGATCGCATTGCTCATCCCGGCAGTCAGCCGACTCAAGCCCTGAACCGAGCCTGCGCCGCCTCACATCGGCGTGGCAGCCAAGCCTTTGCCTGACTCAGCCGAGTCAGCTTGCGATCTACTTCTGAACAAGCCTCGAGCGCCGGCGCACGATGGTCACCGTCGGGGCAGGGCTGCGTGTGGGCGGCGCAGTCGGCGGAAATTCGACATCCGGATCGGTATCGGGCATGCCTTCGAATTGCGTCGAGCCCTCGGCCGGCAACTGGTTGGCGTTTGAAAACGGCATGCGGCGCGGTGCGCCGCCGATATCAAAGCGACGAGCCGGTGCGGCAGCACCCGGCGCACGCCGCCCGCGGACATTGAGCGCCGGCTCGATTGTGCTGATCGCATGGGCATAGATGACCATATCGCCCTGCTGTGTCTCGATCAGCAGGGTGTGCACGTCAAATGAACGCAGACGTCCTGTGAAACGGGTTCCGCTGAGCAGATAGATGTGCAGCATCACGCGCTCGCGCCGGTATCGGTTGAGCTCGAGAAACTGGCGACTCTTGGGATCTGAGGGGGGTTTCTTCAAAGACAGCCCGGGTCAACGAGAAAGCTTCAAAGGCTCATCAGACTTTGCATCTGAGGATTGAAGGCAAGGAACCATTGTAGACCGAGGCAAGGCAGGCTGGCGGCCGGTGCGAAAAAGGGGTGCAGCGAAAGCAATATCGCAGGCGCAAGGCACGGTCGGCCCGACCATCGATCCCGGGCAGCCTCTCGCGGCATTGATGATTCCGCACAAGTAAGTCCGCGAATCTGCATAAGCAAGGGCGTTTTCAATCGTTCGCCCGCCCGACAGGCCTGCCTACTATCCCGGCATTGAGGTTTCAAACTGCCGAGGACTCTGACCATGACCCGCTTCTTGCTCATTCGCCGCCTTCTCGCGCTGGGCGCCCTGGCGCTCGTCGCCGGCACGGCCCACGCCAGGGACATCACCCTGCTGAACGTCAGCTATGACGTCTCGCGCGAGTTTTACAAGGACTTCAACACCGTCTTTGCCGCGCACTGGAAGAAGACCACAGGCGATGACCTCACCCTGAACCAGAGCCACGGTGGGTCGAGTCGCCAGGCGCGCAGCGTTGCGGACGGGCTGGAGGCCGACGTCATCACGATGAATCAGGCCAATGACATCGACATCCTGTTCGAGCGTGGCAAGCTTGTTCCGCAGGACTGGGCCAAGCGGCTGCCGAACAACAGCGCGCCGACCACCTCGGTGTCGGTGATCCTGGTGCGCAAGGGCAACCCGAAAAACATCCGCGACTGGAGCGACCTCGGTCGCCCGGGCATCGGTGTGATCATCCCGAATCCCAAGACCTCGGGTAACGGTCGCTACACCTACCTCGCCGCCTGGGGCGCCGGCATCAAGGGCGGGCTCAGCCCCGAGGCGGCCAGGGCGCTGGTCACGCGCATCTTCGCCAATGTGCCAGTGCTCGACGGTGGCGGGCGCGGCGCGACCACGACCTTTGCGCAGCGTAATCTCGGTGATGCGCTGGTCACCTTCGAGAGCGAAGCACCGCTGATCGAGAAAGAATTCGGCGGCGGCTTTGAAGTGATTTACCCGAGCCGTACGATCCTGGCCGAGAACCCGGTGAGCGTGGTCGACAAGGTGGTGGACAGACGCGGCACGCGCAAGCAGGCCGAGGCCTACCTCCAGTTCCTGTACACTGACGCCGGGCAGGAAATCGCCGCCCGGCACAACATGCGGCCGCGAAGCGAGAAGGTGCTGACCCGTTATGCCAAGGCGTTTCCGAAGGTCAATACCTTCACCGTCGACGAGGTCTTCGGTGGCTGGACCCAGGCGCAAAAAGAGCACTTCAACGACGGCGGCCTCTACGATCAGGTGATCGCTGCGGCCAAGGCGCGCTGAGCCCGGCACTGAGCGCGGCACAGCCCCGACGAACATGATCCTCTCGCGCACGCTGCTCAAGCGGCACACGGTGCTGCCGGGTTTCGACCTGGCGCTCGGCTTCGCCCTGCTCTACACCAGCCTGATCGTGCTGATTCCGCTGTCGGCGGCGTTCCTCAAGACCTTCACGCTCACCTGGCAGCAGTTCCTCGATGCCACCACCACCCCGCGGGTGGTGGCGTCCTATCGCCTGACCTTCGGCGCCTCGTTTCTGGCGGCGCTGCTCAATGCCTTTTTCGGACTCATCATCGCGTGGGTGCTGGTGCGCTACCGCTTCCCGGCCAAGCGCCTGATCGACGCGCTGGTCGATCTGCCCTTTGCCTTGCCGACTGCGGTCGCCGGCATCGCACTGACCGCGATCTATTCGCAAAACGGCTTGATCGGGCAGTGGCTGCCTTTCAAGGTCAGTTACACCCCAGTGGGGGTCTGGGTGGCGCTGGTCTTCATCGGCTTGCCGTTCGTGGTGCGCACGCTGCAGCCGGTGCTCGAAGACATCAACCGTGAATTCGAAGAGGCCGCGGCCACCTTGGGCGCGAGCCGCTGGCAGACCTTCACCAAGGTGATCTTCCCGATCCTGATGCCGGCGCTGCTGACCGGCTTCGCGCTCGCATTTGCGCGCGCGCTGGGCGAATACGGTTCGGTGATCTTTATCGCCGGCAACATGCCGATGGTCAGCGAGATTACGCCGCTGCTGATCATCACCAAGCTCGAACAATACGACTACGCAGGCGCCACCGCGATTGCGGTGGTGATGCTGGTGGCAGCGTTCGTGCTGCTGCTGGCCATCAACCTGCTGCAGGCCTGGGCACGCAAACGCCAGGGCGGTCTGTGAACACCGCCAGGCCCCACCTTTCCACCGAGCCGGTCGCATCTGCGACGTCGGGCGTGGCACCCCGAGCCTTGCGACAGGCCACCACCGAGCCTGCGTGGGTGCAAGCTGTATTGATCGGTGTGGCGCTTGCCTTCATGACGCTGTTCCTCTTCGTGCCCCTGGCCACGGTCTTTTACGAGGCCTTCAAAAAGGGCATCGACGTCTACCTCGCGGCCATCACCGAACCGGATGCGCTGTCGGCAATCAAGCTCACGCTGATTGCCACCATCATCAGCGTGCCGATGAATCTGGTGTTTGGCATGGCGGCAGCCTGGGCCATCACCAAGTTCGACTTTCGCGGCAAGGGCCTGCTGCTCACGCTGATCGACCTGCCGTTCTCGGTCAGCCCGGTGATTGCAGGTCTGATCTTCGTCCTGGTGTTTGGTCTGCAGGGCTGGTTCGGCGAGTGGCTGCGCGACCACGACCTGAAGGTCATCTTTGCGGTACCCGGCATTGTGCTGGCCACGGTCTTTGTCACCTTCCCGTTCATCGCCCGCGAGCTGATCCCGCTCATGCAGGCGCAGGGTATCGAGCAGGAAGAAGCCGCGCGCGTGCTCGGCGCAAGCGGCTGGCAGATCTTCTGGCGAGTGACGCTGCCCAACATCAAATGGGCGCTGCTCTACGGCGTGATTCTGTGCAACGCCCGGGCGATGGGCGAGTTCGGTGCGGTCAGCGTGGTGTCCGGGCATATCCGTGGCCAGACCAACACCATGCCGCTGCACATCGAAATCGTCTACAACGAATACCAGTTCGCCGCTGCCTTCGCGGTGGCCTCGCTGCTCGCTGCGCTGGCGTTGGTGACGCTGGTCGTGAAATATCTGATCGAGCAGCGTGTAAAGGGTCAGAAGCGCGAGATGGGAGACAGAAGCGAATGAGCATTGAAGTCAGAAACCTCAACCGCCGCTTCGGCGCGACCGTCGCCTGCGACAACCTCAACCTGGACATCCCGGCCGGTGAACTGGTCGCATTGCTGGGGCCATCGGGCTGCGGCAAGACCACCCTGTTGCGCATCATTGCCGGGCTCGAAGTGGCAGACTCCGGCAGCGTGCTGTTTCACGGCGAGGATGCAACGAATACCGATGCGCGCGACCGCAAGGTTGGCTTCGTGTTCCAGCACTACGCCCTGTTCGGCCATATGTCGATCTTCGAGAACGTGGCCTTCGGGCTGCGCGTGCGGCCCAGGCACACACGCCCGGGCGAAGCGGAAATCAGGTCCCGGGTGATGCAGTTGCTCGAGCTGGTGCAGCTCGACTGGCTGGCCGATCGCTACCCTCACCAGCTTTCCGGCGGGCAGCGCCAGCGCATTGCGCTGGCCCGAGCGCTCGCGGTCGAGCCCAAGGTGCTGCTGCTCGACGAACCCTTCGGCGCACTGGACGCCAAGGTGCGCAAGGAGCTGCGCCGCTGGCTGCGCCGCCTGCACGACGAAGTGCATGTGACCAGCGTCTTCGTCACCCACGACCAGGACGAGGCGATGGAAGTTGCCGACCGGGTGGTGGTCATGAACCAGGGGCGCATCGAGCAGCAGGGCAGCCCGGACGAGGTCTACGATCATCCGGCCACGCCCTTCGTGCTGCAGTTTCTTGGCGATGTGAACCTGTTCCATGGTCGACTCGGTCATCCGCCAGGCGGCACCCTCGCCAACGAGGTCAGTTATGTTCGTCCGCACGAGCTGGAGATCCTGGCCGAGGCCGGCGACGACACCTGGGCGGTCACGCTCAGTCAGACGCTGACGGTCGGTCCGAACACGCGCATCGAGTTCAAGCGCGAGTCAGACAACAGCGATGTGGACGTCGAGTTGCCGCGCGAGCGCTTCACCGCGCTGCGCGATCGGCTCGGTCTGGTGCCAGGCGTGCGTGTGCACTTGCGCCCGAGACGCGTCACCCGGTTCGCTGCCACCGACGCGCCGTCCGATGTGTCGCCGAGGACCTGACGCGCCTCAGGCGTAGCGAAGCAGATCAGGCCAGGTTGATCCGGCATCGCGCAGGCGCTCTGCCACCGCCGCACCAACCAGCACTGCCACCGGACGCTCATCAACGGTCAGACCAGAGACTGCCAGTGCACCAAGCGTCGTTCGCTCGACGCTCTGGTCGGGCCACGAGGCACCGTGCACGCAGACCACCGGCGTCTCGGGCGCAAAGCCACGAGTCATGAGGGCCGCCGCACAATCGCCGGCAATCTGGCCCGCCATATAGAGCACGACCGTGGCAGCCGGGCTCAAGCCATCGGCCCAGTGAGCTGTCTGGGCCTCGCCGCGTCCGAGTCGCGGCGTCACGATCTGCACGCTGCGCGACACGCCGCGTCGGGTCAGTGAGTGGCCAGCAGCGGCGGCCGCCGAACTGGCCGCGGTGATGCCCGGCACGATCTCCCACTCGATGCCGGCAGCATCGAGCGCATCAATTTCTTCATCGAGACGGGCAAACACCGTCGGGTCACCACCCTTCAGACGCACCACCACCGCGTGATGGCGGGCGGATTCGACCAGGGTGCGGTCGATGAAACGCTGCTCGGTCGAGACACCGCCGCTGCGCTTGCCAACCGCAATATGACGCGCGGTGGGTGCCCACTCGAGCATTTCGTCGCTCATCAGGGCATCGTGCAGGACGATGTCGGCGCGGGCGAGAACACGAATTGCCCGCACGGTGAGCAGATCGGCGCTGCCCGGGCCGGCGCCGACAAACCAGACCTTGCCCGGCAAGCGAGTCGACGTGTCTTGTGCCGCACTCATCGACAGCCCGGGTGTCGTACCTGGTCTCGCGTTCATGCAGCCAGCGCGCTGCGCCGGCGAAACAGCGGCAGCACTTCGTCGGTGGCAGCCTGATAGCGCACGCTGAAGTCTCTGAACGCCGACAGTGCCGCGACCGGATCCTGATCGGCGCGCAAGGCAAAGCTGTCGAATCCGCAACGCGCCAGCAAAAAGAGCTGATCGCGCAGCACATCACCGACCGCACGCAGCTCGCCGGCAAACCCGAGCCGCTCGCGCAGCAGGCGCGCGCTCGAGTAGCCGCGCCCATCGTTGAATTTCGGGAAGTGCACCGCGACCATTGCAAAGCGATCGATATCGGCGGCGAGCGCCTTGACATCATCGGACGGCGAGACCAGCAGACCGAGACGCCCGGCATGCTGTTGCCAGACCTGGGCGCGCTCGCGCCATTCGTCAAAGGAAATCAGCAGATCGGCCTGCGGTGCGATCGAGCCGGCATCGCCGTCGAAGAGCACCCAGCTGTCGGGCCGCAGCCCGTTACGATCAATGAGATGCGCCATAGACAGCCTCCTTGAAGGGCTCGATACCAACGCGTTGCACGAGTTCGATGAAGCGCTCATCAGGCGACGAGCGCCGCGAAACATAGGTTCGAATCAGACGATCGATCACATCCGGAATCTCGCCGCGCGAAAACGACGGGCCAAGAATTTTGCCGATGGCGGTCGCCGGCCCCTGCACGCCGCCGATCGAGATCTGATACCACTCCTCGCCCGCCTTATCGACGCCAAGAATGCCGATGTGGCCGATGTGATGATGGCCGCAGGAATTGATGCAGCCCGAAATGTTGAGCTCGATTTCGCCGATATCGAAAAGGTCGTCGAGATCATCAAACCGCGCCTGAATCGCGGTGGCCACCGGAATCGCGACCGCATTGGCCAGCGAACAGAAGTCGCCGCCCGGACAAGCAATGATGTCGGTGAGCAGCCCGACATTGGCTGTGGCCAGTCCATGCTTTTTCAGCAGCGCATGCAGCGCCGGCAACGAGCGCTGCTCGACATCGGGCAGCACCAGGTTCTGATGGTGGCTGACCCTGATCTCACCAAAACCGAAGGCCTCGGCGGCATCGGCCACCGCGCGCATCTGCGCAGACGTCGCATCGCCCGGCGCGACACCATGGGCTTTGAGCGAGATGACGACGGCGGCATAGCCGGGCACACGATGCGGATGCACACTGCGCTTGGCCCAGGCTGCAAAGCCCGGCACGAACTCGATGGCCTCGCGCAGTGCCGGCGGGTCGCTTGCCAGCGTGCGGTAGGGCGGCAACTCGAAGCAGCTCGCGACCCGAGCGAGCTCGGCTGGCGTCAGAGTGGCCGGGCCGCCACGCAGGGCCGCCCACTCGTCCTCGACCTCGCTGGCAAAGCGCTCGGCACCGAGTTCGCGCACCAGGATCTTGATGCGGGCTTTGTAGAGGTTGTCGCGCCGACCGAAGCGGTTGTAGACCCGCAGGATGGCTTCGACATAGTTGAGCAGTTCGGGCTCGGGCAGGAAGGCCTTGATCAGCGGCGCGATGACCGGCGTGCGCCCCAGACCGCCGCCCGCCCAAACCTCGAAACCCAGCTCACCCTGCTGATTTCGAAGCAGTTTCAGGCCAATATCGTGAACCTGCACCGCAGCGCGATCGCCGGCCGACGCCGACACTGCGATCTTGAATTTGCGCGGCAAGAACGTGAATTCGGGATGGAAGGTCGACCACTGGCGCAGCAGCTCGCAATAGGGGCGCGGATCAACCAGTTCATCCGGCGCGACGCCGGCAAAATGATCGGCGGTGACATTGCGCACGCAGTTGCCGCTGGTCTGGATGCCATGCATCTGGACCGTAGCGAGTTCGGCCAGGATATCGGGCACGCGCGCGAGTTCGGGCCAGTTGATCTGCAGATTCTGACGCGTGCTGAAGTGCCCGTAGCCGCGGTCGTAGGTGTCGCAGATCTCGGCGAGTTTGCGCAGCTGGAGCGCCGACAGCGTGCCGTAAGGAATCGCAATTCGCAGCATCGGCGCATGCTTTTGCACATACAGGCCGTTTTGCAGGCGCAGCGGCTTGAACTCGTCTTCGGGCAGCTCCCCGGCAAGATAGCGGCGGGTCTGGTCGCGAAATTGCGCAACCCGTTCGTCGACCAGAGCCTGGTCGTAGCGGTCGTAGCGGTACATGGAAAGGCAGTGCTCGAGAAATCGGCGCGCAAGGGAGCTCGGGAGTACAGCCTAGAGCCGAGCACGCTTGCGACCAACGATCAGGTCGACCTGAGCAAAGTCGCTTCCTGTCTATCGAAGCCTAGGGCCTTAATACGTCTCGAAATGCAGCCGACCCTCTGCCTTGAGCTGCTGGTGCAGCGTCGGCCAATCGAGGCTGTGCTTCGCCGCGACATCCTGCAGCGCCTGAAGCACCCCGGCCTCCATCGCCTTGAGACCGCAGACATAGATGTGTGTGGCCGGATCGGACAGCAGCGCGGCCACGTCGCTCGCTCGTTCGCGCAGCGCGTCCTGAACATATCGCTTCGGATGGTCGGCAGACCTCGAATAGGCCAGCTCGATGTCGATGAAGTCACGAGGCAGCCGGGCCAGCGGACCAAAATAGGGCAACTCGCGCTGGCTGCGGGCGCCGAAGAACAGCATCAGACGACCGTCTTCGGACACGCGACCCTCGGTACCACCACTGCCCCCTCCCCCAATCGGCGCATGGCTGCGGCGGCGCCGCTCGGTCATGGCCCGCATCGGCGCACTGCCGGTGCCGGTGCAGATCATCAGCAAATGGGCGCCGGCGTGATTGGGCATCAGAAAGCTGCTGCCGAAGGGCCCGATCACCTGCACGCGATCGCCCTTGGCCAGATCGCAGAGGTAGTTGGAGGCCGCCCCGCGAACCGGTTGGCCATCATGATCAACCAGCACTCGCTTCACCGTGAGTGCCACATTGTTGTAGCCGGGGCGCTCGCCATCGCGCGGGCTGGCAATTGAATACTGGCGGGCATGGTGCGGCCGGCCGGTGGCATCGGTGCCGGGCGGCAAAATGCCCAGCGACTGACCCTCGAGCACCGGAAACGGCAGCGAGCCGAAGTCGAGCACGATGTGATGGGTATCGCTGTCGGTGCCGAGCTCGGTCACCCGAAAGTTGCCGGCCACGGTGGCCATGACCGGTTGACGATGGGTATAGAGATTGACGTAGGGATGAGCCGCCGACCAGGGCGGGCGGCTCGCGCCTGCGGCCGAGGCCAGTGCCGGCGCCGGCGCCGGCGCAAGCGAATCATCGGCTGCGCTCGCCAGCGCTTGTGCCGCATCCGACACCGAGGCATCCGCCTGGGCCTGCCCCCCAGCAGAGCTCGAACCGTCTTGCACCGGCAATTCCCGCTGCACCGGCAACTCGTCCCAGGTGAGTTGCTCGTCAACCGAATAGGCCTCGATGCGGATCAGCTTTCGCCAGTTGTCGATCGAGCCGGTCGGACACGGCGGCACGCAGGCCATACACAGATTGCACTTGTCGGCATCGACCACGTAGTTGCGCGAATCATGCGTGATCGCATCGACCGGACAGGTCTCCTCGCAGGTATTGCAGCGGATGCAAACCTCCGGATCGATCAGATGCTGCGTGAAGACGGCGGAGTCAGGTGCGTTCATGGCGACTCAGCTGAAACGAATGTATTCGAAATCAGCCGCCTGCTTGTTGATGCCGATCGGGGGCGGCGCGATCCAGTTGGCAAACTTGCCCGGCTCAACCACCCGGCCCATCAGCGAGGACACGAAGGCACGATCTTCTTCGCTGGGCAGCCACTGCGAGGCCTGCTGCGCCCATTCGCCTTCGCTCACCACGCGCCCATCGGGCGAGACTTTCACGCCGGCCAGGGTGCCGATTTTGCGGTTGAAAGCCTTGTGAGGTGCGACCAGCCGGGTCGGGATGCCGGCCTTCTCGATGACCTTGTTCCAGCGGTTGACGCCGGCGATCGAATCGCGGATGTAGTCGTCGCGCAGCACTTCATTGAGCGCATTGAGCATCGGGACGTCGCGCTCGATGAGCTTGCCGTCGCGCACACCGAGCACGGTGTAACTGCGGCCGTGCAAACGATGGTCGTCATCGCGCTTGGTCTCTTCATAGCGCCCCTTCAGCCCGGAGTTGTAGAAGATCGCCGCGTTGCTCGACTCATCGGCACCGAAAAGATCGATGGTCACGCTGAAATGGAAATTGAGATAGCGCTGCAGGGTCGGCAGATCGACCACGCCGGCGGCGCGAATCTTTGCCGGATCGTCGGTCTTGAGCTGGTTCATGACCTCGCAGGTGCGGGCGATGACCCGCGAGATGCCCGACTCCCCAACGAACATGTGGTGGGCTTCTTCGGTCAGCATGAACTTGGTCGTGCGGGCGAGCGGATCGAAGCCGCTTTCGGCCAGCGCGCACAGCTGGAACTTGCCGTCGCGATCAGTGAAGTAGGTGAACATGAAAAACGCGAGCCAGTCGGGGGTCTTCTCGTTGAAGGCACCCAGGATGCGCGGATTGTCTTCATCGCCCGAGCGGCGCTCGAGCAGGGCCTCGGCCTCTTCGCGGCCATCGCGCCCGAAGTGCTTGTGCAGCAGATAGACCATCGCCCACAGATGGCGGCCCTCCTCGACATTGATCTGGAACAGGTTGCGCAGGTCGTACTGACTGGGGGCGGTGAGGCCGAGATGACGCTGCTGCTCGACCGAGGCCGGCTCGGTGTCGCCTTGCGTCACGATGATGCGGCGCAGATTGGCGCGGTGCTCGCCGGGCACGTCCTGCCAGGCGGCCTCGCCTTTGTGCTCGCCGAAGTTGACCGTGCGGCCTTCCTCGCGCTGGTTCATGAAGATGCCCCAGCGATAGTCGGGCATCTTGACATGGCCGAAGTTGGCCCAGCCTTGCGGATCGACGCTCACCGCGGTCCGCAGATAGACGTCGTAATCATTCGAGCCCTCGGGGCCCATGTCCTTCCACCAGTTGATGTAGTTGGGCTGCCAGTGTTCGAGCGCTCGCTGAAGGGTTTTGTCCTCCGAGAGGTTGACGTTGTTCGGGATCTTGTCGGTGTAGTTGATGGCGGTCATGTCGGGACTCCGGTAGGCAGGATTTGGGGAGCTTTGAGGAACGGGCTGAGTTGCGTGACGAGTCGATTGAAGCGCGGAGCGATTCGTGAAATCAGGGCGAGCCGGCGAGGATCAGATGTGTCGCCCGGCTCAGACCCGGTTACGGTCAAACTGCGGCTTTTCGCCCTTGCCATAGAGCTTGAGCGCGCCTTTGTCGCCGACCGCATTCGGCCGGTTGAAGATCCAGTTCTGCCAGGCGGTCAGCCGCCCGAAGATGCGGGTGGCCATGGTCTCAGTGCCATTGAAGCGCAGATTGGCCTCCAGCCCGGTGAGCGCATCAGCCGACATCGCCGCCCGCTCCTCGATCGCGATGCGGATCTCATCGGCCCAGTCGATGTCGTCGGGCGCCGAGGTGACCAGGCCCAGGGCCATGGCAGCGTCGGCATCAAGCGCATCTCCCAGGCGGGCTCGAATTGCCTCGAGCGCCGGCGCCTCGTCGCAGAAGCGGCGAGCCAGGCGCGACTGGTCGGTGGCCATCGGATAGCAGGCAAAGTTGACCTCGCCCACCGTCATCATCGGTGCAGCCGCCGGATCGTCGGGCAGCGCGAGCATGTAGATTCGATCACAGGCGAGTGCGAGTTCGAGCAGGCTGCCGGCAAAGCACGAGCCCGACTCGATCAGCGCAAACAGCGAGCGCGACGATACATCGAGACGCGAGAAGGTGCGGCGCATCAGGCCGATGGTCTCGCGCACCAGCCAGTGGTCGCGATGGGCAAGGAGCACCGCATCGACCGCCAGCACCGCGCCAGCATCGCCCTCGGTCTTGAGCAGCCAGGTGCCGATGTCGAGCTCGTTGGTGCGCATCTGCAGGATGGCATCGTCGAGTTCGCGGGCCATGGCCAGCGGCCACCAGTTCACGCCTGCGGCAATGATGGCCTCGGGTGTCTCAGGCTGCGGCGTGGCCGGGGCCCTGACGGTGAAGGTCGCGGTGCGCCGGCTGCGATCGATCGCGACCTGCACATGGCGGTAGCGCAGGCCATCGACCTCGTAGGCACAGTCGAGCGGTTCGAGCGAAATGCCTTGTGCCTGCAGCGGTCGATCGCTGGAGCGCCCCATTTCGAGGGCCCGTTCGCTCACCGAGCGAGCAAAGACCGCCGGTTTGGCCAGGGCATCAACCAGACGCCAGTCGACGGCTTTCTGGCCGCGAATGCCCTCGGTGGTCGTGCAGAAAATATCAGCCAGGTCGTGGCGCATATGGCGCTTGTCGGTCAGGCGCGTGAGTCCGCCGGTGCCGGGTAGCACGCCCAGCAGCGGCACCTCGGGCAGCGACACCGACGACGAACGATCGTCGACCAGCAGAATCTGATCGCAGGCCAGCGCGAGCTCATAGCCGCCGCCGGCGCAGGCGCCGTTGACCGCTGCCAGAAAACGCAGGCCCGAGTGCCGGCTGCTGTCTTCAATCCCGTTGCGGGTCTCGTTGGTGAACTTGCAGAAATTGACCTTCCAGGCATGACCCGAAACACCGAGCATGAAAATGTTGGCGCCGGAACAGAAAATGCGCTCCTTCAGGCTGGTGATCACCACGGTGCTCACCGTCGGATGCTCGAAGCGGATCCGGTTGAGCGCGTCGTGCAGCTCGATGTCGACACCGAGGTCGTAGCTGTTGAGCTTGAGCTGGTAGCCGGGCCGCAGGCCGGCAGTCTCGTCAATATCCATCGCGAGGGTGGCGACGGTGCCCTCAACCGTCAGCGACCAGTGGCGATAGCGGGACGGCTCGGTACGGTAATCGACGCGGGCCAGTTCGGGGGCGAGGGGAGCGTTCATGGCAGGTCTCCTGAAAATCGATATCCGGAAGGCAATATGCAATATGCTTCATCTGCATTGCCGATCGTTTTGTGCATCATACTGCCCAAACCGAACAAGTCAAGTACCAGAACGCACTTTAGTGCATATCACACATCATCCTCCGGACCGAGTGCGTCTCGAAGGCCTTCGCGCAGCAGTGTGAAGGCCTCCTCCAGCGTGCGGTCAGTGGTGTCGATCTGCAGATCTGCGCGGGCATAGAGTGCCGCGCGGCCTTCCAGGATGCGTCGCAGATCGGCCATCGCCTCGCGATTGCCCGCCATCGGACGCAGATCGCCCTGCGCCATGACTCGCTGCATATGCTCCTGCGCCGAGGCCTTGATCCAGACGGTGAAGCACTGCGACAGCAGCAGGTTGAAGCTCGCCGGATCCGACACGATGCCGCCGGGGGCGGCAATCACCGATCTGGGATGCTCCTGGAGGCTTGCCTCGAGGGCTCGCCGCTCATAGCGTCGGTAGGCGGCGACGCCCAGCAGATTGTGGATCTCGTCGAGATCGCAGCCGGCCATGCGCTCGATCTCGCGATTTAGCTCAATGAAGGGCACACCGAGCTGATCGGCGAGCCGCTGACCGAGTGTCGACTTGCCAGCGCCTCGCAGCCCGATCATCGCAATTCGCGCGCTTCTTGACGCCGGATGTGCTGCAACACCGAAGAGTTCGACCAGCGCCAGCCGGGCTCGACGCAGTTCGTCTTCGCTGCGTCCGCGCAGCAGGTCTCTGATCAGCAGGCCTTCTGCGGTCGTGGTGGTTTCGTCGCCGATCAGTTCGGCCAGCGGCGCGCCGAGCGCATTGGCCACCTGCCGAAGAACGAGGATCGAGGCATTGCCCACGCCGAGTTCGAGATTCGCCAGATGGCGCTCCGAGACCTCCGAGGCACCCGACAGCGCGCGACGGGTCATGCCGCGACGCGCGCGCAGCGACCGCGCCCGTTCACCGAGGGCCACCAGAAAGGCATCGCGTTCGGGCAGACCCTCCGTCGGATCAGGCCCGCGATCGCGTCCGGGGTCGTGACCCGGATCAGAAGCGTTATGCATTATAGTGCTTGACAGGTCGACAACAGATCGATAAGTTTGGTTCATGAACTAGATTGCCGCAAGCCCGACTTGCGAGGAGACAGACGATGACATCCCAGAGCGCCGCCCCGCTGCCGCCTTCCGAGCGTTTGAACTTCGCCGCTTACATTGCTTCGCTCAATCACGCTCGCGCCTCGCGCCTGGCCTACATCGACGACGCCGGTCAGATCACTTACGGCGAGCTCGCCGATCGGGTCGCGCGCTTTGCCGGCGGCCTCGCCGCAATCGGGGTGCGCGCCGAAGAAAGGGTGCTGCTGCTGATGCACGACTGCATCGATTGGCCGGTCGCGTTTCTCGGCTGCCTGCAGGCGGGCGTCGTGCCGGTCGCGCTCAACACCCTGCTCACCGCTGACGACTACCGCTTCATGCTTGCGCACAGTCGCGCCCGGGCGGCGATTGTCTCGGCCGGGCTGCTGCCGGTGCTCTCCCAGGCCCTCGCGACACCCGGACACTCGGTCACGCAGCTGCTCGTCTCGACCCGAGGCGGGCCGATGCCGGCAGGCCTGCCGCTGCCGTCGCACGACCTGAGCGACTGGCTGCCCCGGCAATCCCCGATTGCGCCCGCCGACACCTGCGCCGACGACATCGCCTTCTGGCTCTACTCATCGGGCTCGACCGGCCGACCCAAGGGCGCGGTCCATACCCATGCCAACCTCTACTGGACCGCGGCGCTTTATGCCCAACCGGTGCTCGGGCTGAGCGACAACGATGTCTGCTTTTCGGCGGCCAAACTGTTTTTCGCCTATGGCCTGGGCAATGCGCTGAGCTTTCCGCTGTCGGTCGGTGCCACCACCATCCTGATGGCCGAACGGCCCACGCCGGCAGCGGTCTTTGCGCGCTGGAAAACCCATCAGCCCACGGTCTTTTTCGGCGCACCGACCGGCTATGCCGGCATGCTCGCCTCGCCCGACCTGCCCGCGCGTGAGGCAGTCGCCTTGCGGCTGTGTTCCTCGGCCGGCGAAGCCTTGCCGCGCGAGATCGGTGAACGATTCACCGCGCAGTACGGCTGCGAAATCATCGATGGCATCGGCTCGACCGAGATGCTCCATATTTTTCTCTCGAACCGCCCGGGCGATGTGCGCTACGGCAGCACCGGCAAGCCGGTGCCCGGCTACCGGGTCGAGTTGCGCGATGAGGCAGGACAGACGATCGAGGCTGCTGAGACCATCGGCGACCTCTTCATCGACGGGCCCTCGGCTGCGCTGATGTACTGGGCCGATCGACGCCGCTCTCAATCGACCTTCCTTGGCAACTGGACCCGCAGCGGCGACAAGTATTTTCGCGATACCGACGGCTATTACGTCTACGCCGGACGCGGCGACGACATGCTCAAGGTGAGCGGCCAGTATGTCTCGCCCTTCGAGGTCGAGTCGACGCTGATGCAGCACGCAGCGGTGCTCGAGGCGGCGGTGATCGGGGTCAACAACGAAAACGGCCTGACTCGCGTCAGAGCCTTCGTGGTGCTCAAGGACGGCACACAGGCGGGCGACGCGCTGGCCACCGAACTGCAGGCCTTCGTGAAATCGCGGCTGGCCCCCCATAAATATCCCCGACAGGTCGACTTCCTGGCCGAGCTGCCCAAGACCGCCACCGGCAAGATCCAGCGCTTTCGACTGCGCGATGCGCATCAGCCGGCGGGCGGGAGCGCCAGCCAATCACCGCAGCCGTGAACGCGCCAACCCATGCGGTCGCGATCGCCGGGCGTGTGATCGAATACGACTGGATCGAACCCGACAGCGGCCCGCCAGGCGCCGCGCCGGTGATGGTCTTTCTGCATGAGGGCCTGGGCTCGACCGCCATGTGGAAGGATTTCCCCTCGCGGCTGTGCCAGGCGCTGGGCTTTCGCGGAATGGTCTACTCGCGCCCCGGCTATGGCCGCTCCACACCGCGGGCCGCCCACGAGCGCTGGTCGACAGACTTCATGCATCGACAGGCAATCGAGGTGCTGCCGGCACTGCTCAAGGCGCTCGGCATCGCGCAAAGCCCGCAGCCACTGTGGCTCTTCGGACACAGCGATGGCGCCTCCATTGCACTGATCTACGCCGCCCATTTTCCGGATCGTCTCGCCGGCGCAGTCGTGGTCGCGCCGCACAGCTTCGTCGAACCCATCTCAATTGCCAGCATCGAACGCGCCTGCGATGCCTATGTGAATCAGGGCCTGCGCGAGCGCCTTGCCCGCTGGCATGACGATGTCGACTCGGCTTTTTATGGCTGGAGCCAGGCCTGGCTTGACCCGGCCTTTCGCGACTGGACCCTGTTGCCCGAACTCGAATCGATCGGCTGCCCGCTGCTCGCGATTCAGGGAAATGACGATGAATATGGCACGATGGCTCAGATCGCGACTATCGAGCGCGCCGTCCCCGGGACAACCGTGGTGGCACTCGACGATTGCGGCCATTCCCCCCACCGCGACCAGGCCGATGCCGTCATCGGCGCGGTCGGCCGATGGATCGCCACAACTTTGAACACCCCTGCGCCCTCACCGCAATGACTGGAGACACGATGAGCCACACTCTCAACCCATCCGACACCCCGATCAACCTGACGCCCGCCGCCCCCGTCAGCCGCCGCCGTTTCATCACGCTGTCGGGCGGCGTTGCTGCCGGCGCCGCGCTCTCGGCACCCTTCGTGCAAGCACAGCCGGCGAAGATCAAAGTCGGCATGATGCTGCCGGCGACCGGCACCTTCGCCTCGCTGGGCACGGCCATCACCAACGGTTTTCGCATGGCGGTAGGCGAGCGCGGCGGCAAGCTCGGCTCGCGCGAGATCGAATACTTCGCAGTCGACGATGAGTCCAATCCGGCCAAGGCACCCGAGAACACCAACCGGCTGGTACAACGCGACAAGGTCGATGTGCTGGTTGGCACCGTCCACTCGGGCGTGGCCCTGGGCATGGCCAAGATCGCCAAGGAAACCGGCACCCTGCTGCTGATTCCGAATGCCGGTGCCGATGACATCACCGGCCCGATGTGCTCCCCCAACATCTTTCGGACCTCGTTTTCCAACTGGCAGCCGATTCATCCGCTGGGCAAGGTGATGGCCGAGCGCGGTCACAAGACCGCTGTCTGGATCTCCTGGAAATATGCCGCCGGCGACGAAAGCGCGCGGTCGTTCAAGGAAGGCTTCGAAAAAACCGGCGGCAAGGTGGTCAAGGAGCTCGGCCTGCCCTTTCCGAATGTCGAGTTCCAGGCGCTGCTGGCCGAGATTGCCGCGATCAAGCCCGATGCGGTCGCCTGCTTTTTTGCAGGTGCCGGCGCAGCCAAGTTCATCTCCGACTATGCCGCGGCAGGCCTGAAAGACAAGATCCCGCTCTATGGCTCGGGCTTTCTCACCGACGGCGTGCTGCAGGCGGTGCAGGCGCAGGCGCAGGGCGTCATGACCACGCTGCACTATGCCGACTCGCTGCCCAGCAAGCGCGACCAGGAGTTCCGTCTGAACTATGCCAAGCAGTTCAAGATGCAGCCCGATGTCTATGCAGTACAGGGCTATGACACCGGTCTGCTGCTCGCCCAGGCGATGGAGTCGGTCAAAGGCGACTTCGGCAACAAGGCCGCACTGATCAAGGCCATGGAAGGCGTGAAGATCGACAGCCCGCGCGGCGCCTGGACCATGTCGAAGGAACACAATCCGACCCAGGACATCTACCTGCGCAAGGTCGAAGGCGAGCAGAACAAGTTCGTCTCGGTGGCCTGGAAGGCGCTGGCCGACCCGGGTCGCGGCTGCCGGATGGCCTAAGGCCTCAACCCGCCAAGGCATCAGCTCACAATGGATCATCTCGCCCCGATTCTCATCCAGGTACTCAACGGACTGCAGTACGGACTGCTGCTGTTCCTGGTGGCGTCGGGGCTGACGCTGATCTTCGGAATCATGGGCGTGATCAACCTCGCCCATGGCAGCTTCTACATGGTCGGTGCTTATTTCGCCTGGTCGCTGGCGTCCTACTTTGGCAACCTGCTGACCGCGATTCTGGTGGGCATCGTGCTGTCGGTGCTGCTCGGTCTCGCACTCGAGCGGCTGCTGATCCGGCATTTCTATGGCCGCGACCATCTCTACCAGGTTCTCCTCACCTACGGCCTGATCCTGATCTTCGAGCAGCTTCGTTCGCTGATCTGGGGCGACGAAGTACAAGGGGTCAAAGTGCCCGAGATCTTCAATCACTCGATTGCACTGACCGACACCCTCTCGTATCCGGTCTATCGATTGGTGATCTCGGCGGCCTGTGTGGCGATTGCGCTGGGCCTGCACTGGCTGATCCGGCACACGCGCCTGGGCATGATGATCCGCGCCGGTGCCCACAACCGCGAGATGACCGAAGCAATGGGCATCAATGTGCGCATGCTCTTTGCCGTCGTGTTTTCGCTTGGCGTGGCGCTCGCTGCACTCGCTGGCATGCTGGCCGCCCCGGTGTCGTCGGTCTATCCGAATATGGGCAGCCAGGTGCTGATCATCTGCTTCGTGGTGGTGGTGATCGGTGGCATCGGCTCGGTCAAGGGCGCGCTGGTGGGGGCCCTGCTGATCGGCCTGGCCGATACCTTCGGTCAGGTCTATCTGCCACAAGTCGCAGGCATGGTGGTCTATCTGCTGATGGCTGCGGTACTCGTCTTTCGCCCGGAAGGGCTGTTTCGCAAGACCTGATCGATGGACGCTCCCTTGCCAGGCATGGCGCAAGCCAACCCGCGCGCGCTCACCATCTTCTTCCTGGTGGCGCTCGTTGGCCTGGTGCTGTTTCCGCTCACCGAAAGCGTTTTTTATCAGCAGCTGCTTACCAAGGTCATGATCCTGTCGATCTTTGCGATGAGCCTCGATCTGCTGATCGGCTACACCGGGCTGGTGAGCCTGGGCCATGCGGCCTTCTTCGGTCTGGCGGGCTATGCGCTGGCGCTGATCCAGCCGAAATACGACCCGATGTCGATCTTCATCACGCTGCCGGCGGCACTCGCCATCTGCGCAGTGTTCGCGCTGGTCACCGGCGCACTCGTGCTGCGCACCCGCGGCATCTACTTCATCATGGTGACGCTCGCCTTTGCGCAGATGGTCTATTTCGTGTTCCACGACACCGCGCTCGGTGGCGGTTCAGATGGCCTGCATCTGAACAACAAGCCGCTGGTGGGCTGGGGCGAGGTCAAGCTGCTCGACCTCGAGAACCGCACGACGCTCTACTACCTGGTGCTGGTACTGATGGTCGGCATCTACCTGCTGCTGCGCCGAATCCTCGACTCCCGCTTCGGACGGGCGCTGCAGGGCATCCGGGTCAACGAACACCGCATGCGCGCCATCGGCTTTCCGGTGATGCGCTATCAGCTCGGCGTCTATGTGCTGGCCGGCGTACTGGCCGGGCTGTCGGGCTATCTGTCGGCCGCGCAATTCGGCTTCGTCAATCCCGAGATCATCTCGTGGCACCAGTCGGGCGCGGTGATGATGATGGTGATCCTGGGCGGTATGGGCACGCTGTCGGGATCGATCATCGGCGCGTTTGTCTTCGTGCTGCTGGAGGAGTTCTTCAAGGACGACACCGTCTTCGGTGGGCTGGCGCGGCACTGGCAATTGATGATGGGCATCATCATCGTCGCGGTGGCCTGCTTTTTGCCCCGGGGTCTGATCGGGCTGGCCGGCGGCCATCGGCGCACACCCCCTGCGACGACTGACAAGCGCGATGACTGAGGTCGATCGTCATGCTTGAGGTCAGTGCACTGAGCAAACAGTTCGGCGGGCTGCGCGCCAATGCCGATGTCAGCCTGCAGGTCAGCGTCGGTCAGGTGCATGTGGTGATCGGCCCCAATGGCGCCGGCAAGAGCACGCTGATCAATATGCTCTCGGGCGACCTCGCACCCAGCGCAGGCTCGATCCGGCTCGATGGTCAGGAGATCGCCGGCTGGCCAGCCGATCGCATCTCTCGCATGGGCGTGGGGCGCAGCTACCAGAAGACCAATATCTTTTCGAGCTTCACGGTGCTTGAAAACTGCCGGCTGGCTGCGCAGTCGCGCGCACCGCAGGCCTGGCGGCTTTTCACGCCTGCCGACAGCGACCAGGCCTCGCTGGCCCTGGCGCGTCGCGCGATCGCGCAGGCCGAACTCGACGGCCGCGAAGACCGCATCGCCAGCACGCTGTCGCATGGCGAGCAGCGGCAACTCGAGATCGCCCTGTCGCTAGCCACCGCACCGCGCCTGCTGCTGCTTGACGAACCGCTGGCCGGCATGGGTGCCGAGGAGTCGATGCGCATGGTGGCCCTGATCGCAAAACTCAAGGCCGATCACGCCATCCTGCTGGTCGAACACGACATGGATGCGGTGTTTGCGCTCGCCGATGTGCTCACCGTCATGGTCGAAGGCCGGGTGCTGGCCAGTGGCAATCCGGCCGAGATCAAGGCGAGCGAGCAGGTGCAGGCGGCGTATCTCGGCGGTGCATCGGGTGAGCCGACTCATGGCTGAATCGCTGATCGACGCCCGAGGGCTGAACACCTACTACGGTGCCAGCCACGTCCTTCGCGATGTCGACTTTCGCGTTGCTCGCGGTGAAGCGGTCGGACTGATGGGCCGCAACGGCATGGGCAAGACCACGCTGATCAAGTCGCTGCTCGGTCTGCTGCCGGTGCGCGCAGGCGAGATCCTGATCAACGGCAAGCCGATGCACAATGCGCCGCCCTATCGCATCGCCCGGGCCGGTATCGGCTACGTGCCGGAGGGCCGCGGCATCTTCCCGACGCTCTCGGTCATCGAAAACTTGCAGATGGCCGCACGTACCGGCGCAGGCGGTCGCCGCGACTGGACCCTGGAGCGTGTGCTCGAGACCTTCCCGCGATTGAACGAACGGCGCGACCATGGCGGCACGCAACTGTCGGGCGGCGAGCAGCAGATGCTCTCGATCGGTCGTGCACTCATGACCAACCCCGACCTGCTCTTTCTCGATGAAGCCACCGAAGGTCTGGCGCCGCTGATCGTGGCCGAGATCTGGCGGATCATCGCCACCGTGCGGGCCGATGGTATTGCGATTGTGGTGGTCGACAAAAACTTCCGATCGGTGCTGCAGGCCAGCGACCGGGTCACCGTGATGGTCAAGGGGCAGGTCGCCCTCGATGCGCCGTCTGCGGTGCTGGCCGCCGATCCGGCGCAGTTGCATCGGTTTCTCGGAGTCTGAGCCGCAGCGGCGCTGAGGGCATTCCTTACGTGGTCGTGATCCAGAGCGACCTGCTCGATGCCCTGGCCACGCGGCTGACGATTCCCCTGGCCGAACTCGACCTTGCGATCAAGGTGCCCACTGCGCTTTGTCCGATCATCACGGTCAAGGGCAAGCGCCTGCACGCGCTGGCTCACTATGCCGCGCCCCTTCCAGAAAAAGCCTTGCGCCGACCAGTGGGCAATGTCGCCGCACAGGCCAGCCTGCTGGTGGCAGCCATGGATGTGGTGTTGTCGGGCATTTATCGTGGCGGAGAAGCGGCTCGGTGTGGCGTGGGTGACCCTGAAGGTCGCGAACTTTTCATAGGCTCACCAACGCGTCTGGCCGCATCCTTTGCATCAACCGACGAATGAAGCGAAAACATGAAAGTCTCTTTGCAGCAGGCCTTGAAGCGTCTACCCGGTGAAGCCACTGACACCTATCCTGCCGGGGCACCATTTGTCACCATGATGGCGGGCGGTTCAATGTCCGTCGAGGTGTTTGCGCCCAAGGGTCAAGACCGGCAGCAGCCTCATACCCAGGACGAGTTGTACTTCATTCATTGCGGCACAGCGCACCTGCTGATCGGCTCGCAGCGCTTTGACTGCGCCAGTGGCGATGCATTTTTTGTTGCGGCGGGCCTCGAACACCGGTTTGAAGACTTCAGCGACGATTTCGTCACCTGGGTGGTCTTCTATGGCCCTCAAGGGGGCGAAGGCTGAACACCTGCCCAGGCTCTGGCCCTGAGCTGATTCGGCTCAGCCGCTCTGGGATGCCGCCGCGGCCCGCATCAGCCGATCTCTCACCGCTTCCCAATCGGGGCTCGCCGGCGGCCTGACGACAATAATCCGATTGACATTGGCGGCATCGAATCGGCGCAAGGCATCGTAGAGCTCAGCCTCCCAGGCATCGGCCTGCGCAGGTGCTGCGATCCATCGGACACGCGACGCTGCCGGTCCGGTGACCGGTGGCTCGGACGACCACAGGCCGATTGACAACCCGGATTGCGCGCAATCGGCCAGGCGCGCGGCAAGCGCCCCGGCATCAATCAACTCGAGGGGCGCACGTGGGCTGTAGTGGGCCGCCAGCGTGCCCGAGGCCCGTGGCGCCTGGGCATCGCGATCGGCCAGCGGCGCGCCCAGCACCTGTTCGATCGCTTCGCGCCGGATGCGCCCGGGCCGCAGCAATCGCGCGGTCTCGCGGGTCAGATCAACAATGGTCGACTCCACGCCCACGTCGCAGGGCCCGCCATCGAGAATCAGCGGCGCATGCTCGCCGAGGTCATCGAGCACATGACGCGCCTGGGTCGGGCTGACCTTGCCGAAACGATTGGCCGAGGGCGCGGCGACACCACTGCCGCCAAGCTGCGTAAAACGCTCAAGCAGCGCGCGGGCCACCGGATGTGAAGGGCAACGCAGACCGATGCTGGCTTCGCCGCCACACGCCCAGGCCGGCGCCTGGGGCAGACGCGGCAGGATCAGGGTGAGCGGCCCCGGCCAGAAGTGGCGAGCGAGGGTGAGCGCCCGCTCATCAAAGCTCGCCCATGTCAGCGCCTGCGCCGTATCGACCACATGCACGATCAGCGGATGATCGGCCGGCCGGCCCTTGAGCGCATAGATGCCGGCCACCGCATCCCGCTGTGCGGCATCGGCACCGAGCCCGTAAACGGTTTCGGTCGGCAGGGCTACCAGGCCGCCTGCAATGAGGATGCGTGCCGCGCGCTCGATCGCATCGGGCGTCGGTGCTTCGATCGGCGAGGTCGTGCTCATTGCGCGCAGCCTGAGCCCATCAGCGGATACCCAGCAGGGTCTCGATGTCGGCCGCAGTGCGGGCACACGACGCGAGCGTCTCGCCGAGCACCGTCGCATGGCCCATCTTGCGGCCGGGGCGCGCCTGCGACTTGCCGTACAGATGCAGCTTCACACGGGGATGGGCCAACACCGCCGGCCAGTCGGGCTCGCGCGCCGCGCTGCCTGAACCCTCGGTGAACCAGCAGTCACCAAGCAGATTGACCATCACCGCCGGGCTGTGCATCTCGACCGACCCCAGAGGCAATCGGGTGAGCACCCTCACCTGCTGCTCGAACTGGCTGGTGATGCAGGCATCGATGCTGTAGTGGCCCGAATTGTGCGGCCGCGGCGCCATTTCATTGACCACCAGCCGGCCGTCTTCGAGCAGAAAAAACTCGACGCACAACACGCCGACATAGTTCAGGCGCGCGGCAATCTCGAGCGTGGCATCGGCTGCCTGCTTCGCAATCGCGGCATCGACCCGTGCCGGCACACAAGACAGCGCAAGGATGCCGTTGCGATGTTCGTTTTCGGCCGCCGGATAGGCCACGGCCCGCCCATCAAAACCGCGCGCAACCACCACGGACAATTCGAGCTTCAGCGCCAGGCGTTTTTCGAGCACACACGGCACACCGCCGAATCCGTCCGCCCCCTCGAAGGCGGCCAAGGCCTCGCTGCGATTGGCCACCCGCGCCTGACCCTTGCCGTCGTAGCCCAAGCGCGCGACTTTCAGGATGGCCGGAAAGAGCGCCTCATCGGCATTGAGCAGGTCTTGGCGCGACGCGACCTCACAGTAGGGCGCGACCTCGATGCCACAGCCCCGAATGAAGCGCTTTTCAGCAAGGCGGTCCTGCGCGATCGCAACAGCCGCTGCCGCCGGACTCACCGCGATATCACGCGCCAGACGCTCGAGTGCTGCGGCCGGCACATTCTCGAACTCAGTGGTGGCTGCGCCGCACAGGCTGGCGAGCTGGTTGAGCGCGACGGCATCGAGATAGTCGGCCTGAATATGCCGGTCAGCGACCGAACCCGCCGGGCTGTCGGCACCCGGATCGAGCACGCAGACCCGATAGCCGAGGCTTTGCGCGGCCATGCAGAACATGCGCCCGAGCTGGCCGCCTCCCAGCAAGCCCAGCCATGATCCGGGCGGCAGGGCACTCTGAGCCGGTCGGGCTGGGGATGCCGGAACGGCAAGCACGGTCGTCGTCACATCGGGCAGGGCCGAATCGCTCGCATTGGTCATCGGATCAGCCCGCCGGCGGCAGGGCCATTGCGCGGGCCGCATCCGATTGCTGCCGACGAAAGTCCTGCAGCCTGCCGGCGAGCACCGGGTCGTGACCGGCCAGCATCGCCACCACATGCAGCGCGGCATTAGCCGCACCAGCCTCACCGATCGCGAAGGTGGCCACCGGAATGCCACGCGGCATCTGGACGATCGACAGCAGTGAATCCTCGCCACGCAGATATTTGGAGGGCACCGGCACGCCATAGACCGGCACGATGGTCTTGGCGGCGATCATGCCCGGCAGATGCGCCGCACCGCCCGCCCCGGCGATGATCGCGCGCAGGCCACGGGTGCGCGCTGTCTGCGCGTAGTCGAACATTTCGTCAGGCATGCGATGGGCCGACACCACCTTGTATTCATGCGGCACATCGAAAGACGCCAGCATCTCGACCGCATGCCGCATGACTTCCCAATCGCTGCTGCTGCCCATCACCACACCGACAACCGGCGCGACTTCGCTCATTGGATGCTCCCGAAAAATGCTTCGACCTTCATGACGCCTATGATTGACACCGACCGGGCACGCCTCAGGCGAGGGTCTGGCCGGTCAGCCGATGCAGCGCCTCACGATACTTGGCCGCGGTGCGCTCGACGACCTCGGGCGGCAGGGCGGGCGGTGGTGCGGTCTTGCCCCAGTCGGTCAGGGACTCAAGATAGTCGCGCACATATTGCTTGTCGAAACTCGGCGGCGAGATGCCGACCTGATACGAGTCGGCCGGCCAGAAGCGCGAGGAGTCGGCGGTCAGCACTTCATCCATCAGATAGAGCGTACCCGCCTCATCGAGCCCGAATTCAAACTTGGTGTCGGCGATCAGGATGCCGCGGGTGGCGGCAAAGGCGGCCGCTCGCGCATAGAGCGTGAGCGACACTTCTCGAATGCGCATGGCCAACGGCTCGCCGATGGCCGTGACCATCGCCTCGAAAGAAATGTTTTCATCATGCTCGCCGTGCTCGGCCTTTCGGGCCGGCGTGAAGATCGGCTCGGGCAGCTTTTGCGCAAGCTGCAGACCCCCGGGCAGAGCGATGCCGCAGACCGATCCGCTGGCCTGATAGTCCTTCCAGCCCGACCCGATCAGATAGCCGCGGACCACCGCCTCAACCATGATCGGCGCAAGGCGCCTGACCACCATCGACCGGCCCGCCACCTGTCTGAGCTCGTCGGGCGCAACCACCGTCTCGGGGGCGATACCGGTCAGATGGTTAGGCACCACATCGGCCAGCATCTCGAACCAGAAGAGCGCCATCTGGTTGAGCACCCGCCCCTTGTCGGGAATCGCCTCGTTCATGACCACATCGAAGGCCGACAGACGATCGCTGGTGACGATCAGCAGCTTGTCGGCACCCACTGCGAAGTTGTCGCGGACCTTGCCGCGCCCCAGCAGCGGCAGCGAATGCAGTTCGCTCTGGAAAAGGGCTGTCGACATAGGCAATGACCTGAACAAAAGTGAAGGATGCAACCCTGCATTGTGCCCGAGGCATGCTGGCATCCGCCGCGGCGGGCCAGCGCGGATCAGCGAAAATGGGCCAGCGCGACGCTCAGGCGCGAGGCCGCGCCCTCAGCGCCAGGGCGCGAGCCAGCCGAGTCCGGCCGAGGTCAGGCCGCGCGGCCGGTATTCGCATCCGATCCAGCCCTGGTAGCCGAGTTCATCGAGCAGCGCAAACAGAAAGGGATAGTTCACTTCGCCCAGATCGGGCTCATGGCGATGCGGTACGCCGGCGATCTGCATGTGGCCGACGCCGGGCAGAAATTGGCGGATGCGGCTGGCCAGATCGCCCTCGACGATCTGGCAGTGATACAGATCCATCTGGACCTTGAGGTTGGCGGCGCCCACCTCGGCCACGATCGCATGCGCATCAGCCTGCGTGTTCAGGAAATAACCCGGAATGTCGCGGGGATTGATCGGCTCGATCAGCAGCGTGATGCCGGCATCCGCGCACCGGCGGGCGGCCTCGCGCAGGTTGGCCACATAGGTGTCGTGCCAGCGCTGGCGAGTGGACGCATCGATGACGGCAGCCGACGCCGAACCGGACCCGGCAGTGTTGGCAGGCATCACGCCTGCCATCGCATGCAGACGTCGGGTGCCCAGAACGCGGGCATAGGCGATCGCCAGATCAACACCGGCCAGAAAATCGGCATTTCGACCCGGCACGGCAGCCAAGCCTCGCTCACCGGCCTGCATGTCGCCCGGGACGGTATTGAAGAGCACCTGCTCCAGACCGTTGGCGGCCAGCGCATCGGCAATCGCCTGCGGCTCGAACTCATACGGGAACAGAAACTCGACCCCAGCAAACCCATCCTCGGCGGCGGCGGCAAAGCGCTCGAGGAAGGGATGCTCGGTGTACATCATCGACAGGTTGGCAGCAAACCTTGGCATCAGCGTTCCGGTAAACCGGCTCTGGGCAAACCCGCTCTGATCTGCGCAGCCTTGCGGCTCAGACCACGGTCTGGGCGAGTTCGCCCTTGCGATAGCGTTCGATCATGACCGACAGGGTGGTCGGCTTGATCTTGCTGGCCTGACCGGCGCAACCGAACTCGCGATAGCGCTGGGCGCAGATCAGCTTTGCCGCCTCGCGGGCCGGCTTGAGAAAATCGCGCGGATCGAATTTGTCGGGGTTTTCAGCCAGGTATTTGCGCACCGCAGCCGTCATGGCCAGGCGGATGTCGGTATCGATGTTGATCTTGCGAACGCCGAACTTGATCGCTTCCTGGATCTCTTCGACCGGCACGCCATAGGTCTCTTTCATGGCGCCG
Organism: Burkholderiales bacterium; assembly: GCA_947487165.1. Taxonomy (GTDB): domain Bacteria; phylum Pseudomonadota; class Gammaproteobacteria; order Burkholderiales; family Burkholderiaceae_E; genus UBA4615. Next base: position 147 of record CANKWX010000006.1, on the reverse strand, counting down.
CCGTACTGGCGGATGATCGCCAGCAGGTCTTGCGGCACCGAGGAGGAGCCGTGCATCACCAGATGGGTGTTGGGCAGGCGCGCGTTGATTTCCTTGATGCGCGAGATCGCCAGGATGTCGCCGGTGGGCTTGCGCGAAAACTTGTAG